>JBEKYV010000396.1:0-3750 GCA_049510515.1 Solirubrobacteraceae bacterium
GTCAGGATTCGTCGGCCTGGGAAAGCTCGCCCTGCAGGATCGGCACCGCCATCCGAAGGAGGACGGTGAAACAAAGGAACCCGAACGCCCAGATCCCGACGCAGATCAGCGTCTCGTTCCAGGAGGGGACATACTCGACCATTTCGCCTATGGGGGTCGGGACAAAGCCGGGGATCACGAGCCCCATGCCCTTCTCGATCCAGATTCCAACGATGCAAAGGATGCACGCGAGGTTGAGCCAATTCAGCTTTCGGCTGAGCGGAAGCATGAGAAGCACCATCGCGCACAGGTTGAGCGAGACGGCCGTCCAGAACCACGGGACGAGCGCGTGATAGCCGTTGAGGCCCAGGACGAGGTAGCGCCAGGAAATGTCGTGCCGGTTGGTGTTGTAGAATTCCGTGAAGATCTCGTTCGCGAGGAGAAACACGTTGATGATCATCGAAACCTGCACGATGCCCCGCAAAATCAGCAGGCTCTGGTCGGCGATCATGAGCCGCTCCGTCATCCGCCAGTGTATGATTTCGCCCATTTTCGGGTTTTTCATGAGCCCTCTCAGGGTCTCGGCCGGCAGGCACAGGACCTCCGTGGGCTCCGAGGCGATCGCTGTCGCGGCGCGCGGCGTCCCGGCGAGGGCGGAAACCTCGCCGAATTGCTCTCCCGGCCCCACGTTGCGCGTGATCCGGGAACGGCCGCGATCGTCCCTCCTGACGACGACCCGGCCCTTCAGGACGAAAAAGGCGTCGTTCTCGACGGCTCCCTGGTGGAGGAGAATCTCGCCCGCCTCCACGTCGAGGACGGTCGCGCCCGCAGTGCACGCGCGCACCCATCGCCCGGAAGGCGTCGAGATGTGGATCGAGGCGCCGGCGGCCGATCACATCCCCGCCGGGCGGGGGCATCACGGCGCGCTGGAAGCGCGCCAGCAGCGGCGCGGCGAGCAGGAACGAGGCGCGGATCTGCTCGGCCAGCTCGGGGTCCACCTCAACGCCGTGCACGTCGGCGGCGCACAGCGAGAGCTCGTTGGGTCCTACCCACGCCGCCCGCACTCCCAGGTGCTCGAGGATCGCGACCATTGCCTCGACGTCGCGGATGCGAGGCACGTTGTGCACCAGCACCTCCTCCCCGGTGAGGACACAGGCGGCGAGGATCGGCAGCGCCGCGTTCTTGTTCCCGGCCGGGGTGAGCGTGCCGGAGAGCGGGACGCCGCCTTCGATGACGAACTTCTCCATGGGCTTCGAGCGCCCCTCGCGGCCGAGGATCGGACCGGCGCGGCGTCGTGAGCCAAGGGTAACAGCCATGTTGCTTTGAAGTTCGCGCATTGCGCCGCCGACCCTGCACGATCGGCGCTCGCCGATCTCGATGGCCCCGGTGGGATGCAATTTTCGTTGCAGCTTCGGCGTCCCGATCTGGCTCAACCGTGCCATTCGCATGGCAAAGCGCAGGGTACGCACGTATGTTCGGTGCGTTCCGTCCGGAGGGGTGCGTACTGTGCGAACACATGTTCTGTTCACCTCGGACATCGAAGCTCACGCTGGCCGAACCGGGGACTCGCGCCAAAGGCCCGTGTCTCCTGGCTTCGGTAGCCCGGGATGCGCTCGCGCTGACCCGCGCGTTCCTCCTGCTCGAGGACGACGATCCAGTCGACTGGGAGGTCGGCGAGGAGGATCTCGCGGCAGCACCTCACGAGCCCACATGGGCTCCCGCGCACCGCGCAGGGCTGAGTGGATGGCAAACACCGCGGCGGGGAGGCCAGTCGGCAGCCCCGCCGCAGGTGTGCCTCTGTGCGAAGGGCCCCAAGAGAAACATTCCAGTCACTTCGCCTACCCCGAAGTCTCCTTTCGTGGCGGCGCATAACCAGTCGATTTGCACGGCATTTGCGAAGCCCGGCGAGCGGAGTGCGGCGTTTTACGCAGAGCCGCCAAGCCACGCTTGACGGGCTGCCGACCGCTGACGATCATCCCTCCACGGCCCGGCTCGCCGAACCCGGTGCCGGGCCCTACTACCTCTGAGGGATCGCAAGGGAGATCGTGCGCACATCCATCGTCCTCACCGCCGGGCTGGTGGTGATCGCGGCGCTCGTCGGTGTGACGCTGGCGCGCTCGCCACCGACGCTCGCCGGCACCAACCGGGTGCCGGCGGAAAGCTTGATCGGGGTCGTCGAACACGATGTCGGAGTCTGCCAGGGCGAGGAAACGCTGCCGGCGGGCACCTCCGCAATCCGCCTGTCGCTGGTGTCGATCGTCGGCCCTCGGGTGGCGGTGAGAGTGCTGTCGGGCGGGCAGGTGGTCACTCACGGGAGCACCGACGCCGGCTGGACCAGCAGCGAGGTGACTGTGCCAGTGGCGCCTGCCCCCCGCGGCACGGCGCCGGTGACCGTTTGCCTGCGGCTGAGCGACCTCAACGGGGAAGTCGAATTCAAGGGGGCTCGCACCTCGGCCCCGGTGGCGGTGAGCGAACGCGGAGAACACCTGCACGGACGGCTGCGGGTCGAATACGTGCGCGCGGGGCACCGCTCGTGGACGACGCTCATCTCCACGATCGCCAGGCATGTCAGCCTTGGCCGCGCCTGGAGCGGAATGTGGGTCGTCTTCTTCCTGCCGGCGCTCGCGCTGAGCGTGGTGGCGCTCACGTCTTGGGGCATCCTACGGGAGCTGCGATGAGCCAGATCCAAGCTCCCCACACGGGCAGCATGAACGTCGCTCCCGACCTCGCCGGCCGCAAGCCGGGGGGATGACCGGTGAGTAGGCGCACGGCAGCGCGGACACCGGTGAGACGTCCGCCCGCCGGGAAGGGGGCGGTTGGAGAGCGATCGCCCACCCGCGGCGGGCCGGTTGTAGGGCGAGCGCCGGGGAAGCGTCGGGCGGCGCCGGCGCCCTCCTCGCGCCGGCTGGCGGAGGCGTTCGCGAACATTCCGCGGACGGCGTGGATCTGCGTCACGGTGGCGTGTCTCAACTCCGTGTGCTGGTCGCTGATCTCGCCTCCTTTTCAGATCACCGACGAACCCAGCCATTTCGCCTACGTGCAGCACCTCGCCACGACGGGGACGCTGCCGACCTCCAACGAAGAAAAGTTCTCCGCCGCTGAGACCGAAGCGCTGATCGGGCTCAAATACCAGCAGGTGCGAGAGCTGCCGCAAAACCACACGATCGCCTCCGCAGCCGAACAGGCACAGCTGGAACGGGCGCTGAGCACGCCGGCGTCGAGCGCGAGCCAGGACGCGGGCGTGGCGACCGAGCAGCCGCCGTTGTACTACACGCTGGAGACGATCCCCTACAACCTCGGCGGCACGGTGCTCACGCGGCTGGCATTGATGCGGCTGCTGTCGGCGCTGATGGCTGGCGTGACGGCGCTGTTCGCGTTCCTGTTTTTGCGCGAAGCGCTCCCGGGCGTGCGCTGGGCGTGGACGGTGGGCGGCCTCGGCGTGGCGCTGTTCCCGCTGCTGGGCTTCATGTCGGGCGCGGTGAATCCCGACGCGATGCTGTACGCGGTGTCGGCCGCGCTGTTCTTCGTCCTGGCCCGCGCGTTCCGGCTGGGATTGACGCCGGGGTGGGCCGCGGCGATCGGCGCCGTGATCGCGGTGGGCGTGCTGACCAAGGTGAACTTCATCGGCCTGCTCCCGGGTGCGGTGCTTGCGCTGGGGATCCTGGCGCTCCGCGAGGCGCGAGTGTCGCGCTCAGGCGCCTACCGCGCGCTGGCGCTCGCAGCGGGCGTGGCGGTGAGCCCTGTGGTGGTGTACCTCACGCTCAACGCGCT
>JBEKYV010000397.1:0-3746 GCA_049510515.1 Solirubrobacteraceae bacterium
CGCGACCCTGCCCGCGGGCGTGCTCGTAGGCGAGGTCGATGCCGACGTCGACCTCGATGCCGTGGCGGGCGGCCCGTTCGGCGAGCGCTTCGACCGCGGCCTGGGCGCCGAGCTCGTCGAGCGCCGCGGGACGCAGGTCGGTGATCAGCGCGCGCAGGTTGGTGATCCCTTCCTCGAGCTGCTCGATCCCCTGGCGAAAGGCCTCGCGCAGCGCCTCGGGTCGATCCGAGCGCGCGGCGGTGGAGAGCCCGATCCGCAGCGCCGAGAGGCTCTGGAGGGTGTCGTCGTGCAGCTCGCGCGCCCACCGCTGGCGCTCTGCCTCGGCGGCGGCGAGACGCTGGCGCTGGCGCTCGCTGGCGACCGACTGGGCGGTTGCCACAGCGGTGGCGGCACTCGCCGCGAACGCCACCAGCAGCCGCTCGTCCTCGGCGCTGAAGCTCGGCCCGTCCTCCAGCCGGTCGAGCGCCAGCAGCGCGCCGTAGCCGTTGCCGCGGAACAGCAGCGGCACCACCAGCCCGCCCCGTGCGCTGACGCCGAGGCGCCCGGTGCCGTGCTCGTCAAAGCGGGCGCGGTTGAGCTCGTCGTCGAGGCGCAACGTGCGGCGCGCGCGCAGCGCCTGCCCGGCGAGCGAGTCGTGCAGCGGGATGCTCTCGCCGATCAGGCCCGCCGGCAGCTCGCCGGCGCCGGCCGCGACGATGAGCTCCTGGCGGTGGCACAGCTCGATCAGCAGGACCCGCGCACCGACCAGCGCGCGGCCGCGCTTGGCAACCAACTCGAGGATCACCTCGAGGTCGGTCTCGCCGCCGACCGCGAGCGCGATCTGGGTGGTGGCGTCGAGTGAGGCGACGGTGCGCTCGAGCTCGTCGCGGCGCTCGCTGGCGCCGGTGTAGCGCCGCGCGTGGTCGATCGCCACGCCGGCGAGCTCGGCGAGCACGGTGAGCGCCTCCTCGTCCTCGGCGGAGAACTGCGCGCCGTCGGCCTTCTCGGTGAGGTAAAGGTTGCCGTAGGGCAGCCCGTGCACGAGGATCGGCGCTCCGAGGAAGGTGCGCATCGGCGGGTGCCCGCGGGGGAAGCCGTAGGAGCGGGGGTGGCGCCCGACATCCTGCAGGCGCAGCGGCACGGGATCCTCGATCAGCGCGCCCAGCACGCCGCGCCCGCGCGGCAGCGCCCCGATCGCGGCGTGGGTGGCGTCGTCGATCCCCCGCGTGATGAACTGGGAAAGCTCGCTGCGCGACTCGTCAAGCACGCCGATCGCGGCGTAACGTGCGCCGGTGAGTTCCTGCGCGGAGTCAAGCACCCGCTCGAGCACCACGTCGAGATCCAGCTCCGCGAGCACATCGCGGGCCAGATCCAACACTCCACGCACGGCACGATCCATCGTGGTCTTCCTGGTTGTGGTGTCCAACGCCCGACCTGAAATGTCGCGGACGGTGCCGGTACAACCACTTTGGCGAGCCTAGCCCTATTCCACGCTCCGGTTTCTTTGCGCTCTACACTCGAGAATAACACCGAAAGCACGCAAAGCTCATCCCATCGATGACCAGATGCTCGAATTTTGCGCTGATCCGTCCCGCTGTCTCGCGCTGGATGTCTCGCTGGTCTGGCGCTGGTCCGTCCCGCTGTCGTGCGCTGGGATGTATCGCTGTCTGGGGCTGGACCGTCCCGCCGTCTTGCTCTGGGCTCCCCGACCGCCGCCACCATCTCGGGCAACGCGCCACTGCGTAGAAATCCCGGCAGGGGGTATTTTTGGAGAAACAGAGACATCCCTTGACAAAATCACTGTCTCTCGCCTATATTCCACATGCCGGGCGGGTAGGCCGGAGGGAGGTGAGAGGATCGGAAGTCAACGCAACGTGGTGAGCAGGCGCGGTACTGAGAACGGCGGTGGGCATCAGCGCGAGTTGCGCGTGAGCGCGTCGCCGCGCGAGGGCGTCGAGCTCGAGCGTGAGCGGGTGGCGGAGATCCAGCGCGCGAGGATGCTCGGCGCGATGGTCGACCTGACGCGCGAGCGGGGCGCCGAGCGGGTGACGGTGGCGCACGTCGTCGGGCGCGCGGGCGTGTCGCGCCGGACCTTCTACGAGCTGTTCGAGGATCGCGAAGCCTGCCTGCTGGAGGCGCTGGACGAGGCGTTGCGGCGGATCGAAGAGGCGGTGCTCCCGGCATACAAGCACGAGCGTGGGTGGAGCGCGCGGATCGGCGCTGCACTGACCGCGATGCTTGAATGCTTCGACGCCGACCCCGCCACCGCGGCGCTGTGCGTGGTGGACTCGCTGGCCGCCGGCCCGGAGGCGCTGGAGCGCCGCGCGGGGGTGGTGGACGCGCTGGTGGGCGCGGTCGACCGTGGCCGCCGCGAGCCCGGCGCTCCCGGCGGTCTCAACCGGGTCACCGCCGAGGGCGTGGTGGGCGCGGTGCTGGGCGTGCTGTACACCCGCCTGCGCGAGGCGGCGCCCAAGCCGCTGCTGCCGCTGCGCGGGCAGCTGATGAGCATGATCGTGCTCCCCTACCTTGGCCCCGAGGCCGCCGCCGCCGAGCTGGCTCGCCGAGCGCCCCGTGCGAGGCGCCCCGCGCGCAACCAGGAGGACCCGCTGAAGCGGCTGGACATGCGCCTGACGTATCGCACGATGCGCGTGCTGGCCGCGGTCGCGGCGCAGCCGGGGCTCAACAACCGCCAGATCGCGCGCGACGCCGGCGTCGCCGACCAGGGTCAGATGTCGAAGCTGCTGGCGCGCCTGGAGGGCCTCGGGCTGATCGCCAACGGTGGCGAGAGCCTCGTGCGCGGCGAGCCCAACATGTGGCGGCTGACCCAGCGCGGCGAGGAGCTCGAGCAGGCGATCCGCACCCGCGAGGATCGCTGAAAGATCGCCCCACACCGGCTGGTAGGGGCTCGGAAAGTACAAGACCTCAGCCACCAGACCAGCTGGTAGGGGCCCGAAAAAATAGTCAAGAAGACCGGGCGCCGCCAGGGGACCAGGCGTCAGCGGCCGTCCCGCGCCACCGCGTGATGGCGGACGCGGTCGCGAAACTCGGCGTAGCGCACGACCTCGTAGATGATCAGCGCGCAGAGCGCGGCGGCGAGGATCCCAAGTGTGAGCAGCGAAGCGGGGGCCACCCGCATCGAGCGCTACGGCAGCCACCCACAGCAGATCGCGCCACAGCCCGTGCGCGAACGACGCCGCCACCAGCAGGCCGACGCCGAGCGCGGTGCTCCACGCGAGCGTGCCAACCGAATGGCGCAGCGCTGGGTCCTCGCGCGAGGCGAGCCGGAACAGCAGGATGTGGGCGGCGCGCACGACGGCGTATGCGCAGGCAAACAGCAGCGCCTCGGCGCCGAACGCTCCGGGGACGCACAGCGCGCACACCAGCAGCGCGGCCATCGCGGCGAAGATCATCAGCCGCACCGCCCCCTCCTCCGGGTCGACGACCGACGTGAGCCAGGCATAGCCGACCCACGCCCACCACAGTACCGCGAGCACCAGCAGCCCCTGCGCGACCCCCAGCCAGGTCGGGTGCTGGACGATCAGCGTGGTGCAGCGTGTGAGCGCGAGCACGAACACGAGGTCGAAGAACAGCTCCAGCGGCGTCACCCGCTCGCTCTGGCGCGCGACGGCGCGCATGCGCGGGGCCTGCCTCTCGGTGGTGGTGCTCACCGAGCCATCATGCCAAGCGCTCGCTGTCCCACCTGCGCTGTCAATGGCGACCCAGCCCGCGGAACACTCTCTTACACGTGAAAGCGTACGCTGGACACC
>JBEKYV010000398.1:0-3743 GCA_049510515.1 Solirubrobacteraceae bacterium
TCACGCCAACCAGATCGGCGCGCTCACCTCCAGCCCGATCGCGGTGACGACGCTGGAATACGCCCAGGAAATGGCCGGGCTGCAGGGCCATGTCAGCCGCGTGCTCGTCGAGCCCGCGCCGGGCGCCGAAGCGACGGTGCGCGCGGGCCTGCAACGGCTGGCGGCGGGGCGGCTGAACGTGGAGCCGGCCAACTACGACGAAACGCTGTTCACCAAAGCGGCCGCCGCGACCAACCAGTCCACGGCGCTGTTCGCGGTGATCAGCGCGCTCGTCGGCTTCCTGTTTGCGTTCAACGCGATGCTCCTGACGGTGCCCCAGCGGCGGCGGCTGATCGCCGACCTGCGCCGCGACGGGTATCCCCCGCGGACGGTGATCGGGGTGATGATGTTCGATGCAATGGTGCTCGGCGTGCTCGCCTGCGTGCTCGGGTTGGCGCTCGGCGAGGAGCTCTCGATCCACCTCTTCCACTCCAACCCCGGCTATCTCTCCTCCGCTTTTGCGGTGGGCTCGCAGCGTGTGGTGAGCGCGCAGAGCGTGATCATCGCGATCGCAGGCGGGATGCTGGCGGCCTCGGTGGCGGTGCTGAGCCCGCTCAAAGACATCGTCTCGCGCCAGCCGCTGGCGGCGATCACCGACAAGGATGGCGCCGGCACGCTCAGCGGCACGCGCTGGCTGGCGCTGGGCGGCGTGGCGTGCCTGGCGGCGGCCACCGCGATCCTGCTGGCGGCGCCGAAATCGGCGGTGCTGGGGATGGTGTTTTTGGTGGGGGCGCTGTTGCTGTTGCTGCCGCTCCCGCTGAACGCCACGCTCGCGCTGGTGAGGCGGATCGCGCCCGGGATCACGAGCGCGGTGCCGCACGTGGCGGTGATGGAGCTGCGCGCCGGGCGCGCGCGCGCGGTGGCGATCGCCGCCACCGGCGCCGTCGCGGTCTTTGGCAGCGTCGCGATCGAGGCTGCCCACGGCGATCTGCTGCACGGCCTCGAAAACGCGGCGCGCGACATGAACGCCTCCACCGACGTGTGGGTGTCCCCGGCGGGCACTTTCGACCTGCTGCGCACCACGCCCTTCACGCCCACCGACCAGGCAAAGCTCGCCGGCCTGCCGGGCGTGAGCGCCGTGCGCCTCTACCGCGGCGGGCTGCTGGACATCGGCGAACGGCGTGTGTGGGTGATCGCACCGCCGCGCGAATCCACCCCGCTGCTGCCGGCCAGCCAGATCGTCGAAGGGAACGTCAAGCAGGCCGAAGCAGAGGTGCACAGCGGCGGCTGGATGGTCGTCTCGCAGGCGATCGCCAACGAACACCACCTGCACGTCGGCGACTCCTTCGCGCTGCCCACCCCGGTGCCGAGCACCTTCAAAGTGGCGGCGATCGGCACCAACATCGGGTGGGCGCCGGGCGCGATCATCATGAACGCCGACGCTTACGCGAGCGCGTGGGGCTCGACGGACGCGAGCGCCTACAACGTGCTCCTCTCACCTGGGGTCTCCCAGGAACAGGGCAAGCGCGAGATCGAACACGCGCTCGGTGGCAACTCGGGTTTTGCGGTGCAGACCGCCGAAGCGCACGCCGCCCAGCAGCGCGCGCTCAGCCGCCAGGGCCTCGAACGCCTCACGCAGATCGCCTCGTTGATCCTGATCGCGGCGGTGCTGGCGATGGCGGCGGCGATGGGCAACATGGTGTGGCAGCGTCGCCCCCGCCTGGCGAAGCTGAAGCTTGAGGGCTTCCCGCGCGGGGAACTGTGGCGCACGATCCTGCTGGAGAGCTCGCTGCTGCTCGGCGTCGGCTGTGTCAGCGGCGCGGTGTTCGGCCTCTACGGCCAGCAGCTGCTCGACCGGGCGCTCGCCAACGTGATCAACTTCCCCGTGGTGTACTCGTTCGGCATCGTGGTCGCCATCGCAAGCCTCGCGCTGGTCACCGCGGCGGCCGTGGCGATCGTCGCGATCCCGGGCTACATCGCCGCCGGCGTGCCGCCCGCCGTCGCGCTGCAAGACTGAGGGTCTCCTCTCAAACCTCTTTCGGGGCCGGGTGGTGATCCGCCCGGTGGGGTGGCGCGTAGGAACTCACGCCACGACCTGGGCCTCGCCGGCCTGGGACTGCGCAAGCAGATCTCCCTACCACCTACCGAGAGGTGAACGACGATGGGACTTGACAATCCACTGCACATAGCCTTCCTGCTGGTGCTCCTGCTGCTGGTGTTCGGCGCCAGGCGCCTGCCCGAGATGGGCCGCTCGCTGGGCGAGGGGCTGCGGGGCTTCAAGAGCGCGGTGAGCGGCGAGCACATCGCCCCCGCGGTCGCCACCCGGGCTGCCACGCCTGCCCCCGCACAGATGCCCACACCTGTTGCAGTCCAGGCGGCCACGCCCCTCGCCGTCCAGGACCCAAGCCCGACCGCCGAGGAGCGCAGCCCGCGATGAGAGGCAGATCGGCGGCGAGCGGCTCCGCGGCTCTGGGCAAGCTGGCCGACGAGGAGCTGATGGCGCTCGTGCAGCGGGGCGACGCCGACGCGTTCGAGGTGGTGTATGACCGCCACTGCGACGTCGCCTTCTCCCTCGCCTACCGGATGTGCGGCAGGCGGGGTACCGCCGAGGACGTCCTGCAGGAGGCGTTCCTCGCGCTGTGGCGCACCGGTGCACGATATGACTGCACCCGTGGGAGCGTACGCAACTGGGTGCTGCGGATCGTGCACAACCGTGCGGTCGACGCGCTGCGCCGCGGTGGGGTGCGCGATCGCCACACCTTCCACGACGAGGGGGCCGTCGAGCGGGTGGCGGGCGGCGATGACATCGAGGAGGAGATCCTCGGCCGCGAGCGCTCGCAGGAGATGATGGGCGCCCTCGGTGTCCTGCCGAAGGAGCAGAGCCGCGTGCTCGAGCTCGCCTACTTCGGTGGCTTCACCCACACCGAGATCGCCTCGATGCTGCAGATGCCCGTCGGCACGGTGAAGGGCCGGATGCGGCTGGGGCTTGCCAAGCTGCGGTTGACGATGGCGGCCGAGGAGGGGATCTCAGGATGAGCGAAGTGGACGACTCCGACCCGCACGACTCCGACCCGCACGAGTTCGACCCCCGCGACTCCGACCCTCGCAACTCGTCGAGCCCCGGCGACGGCGGTTGTGGCGATGGCGCTCTCTACTTGCTGGGCCTGCTCGACGAGCGCCACACCAGGATGTTCGTAGAGCACGCCCGCTCATGCGCGCTGTGCAGCGACGATCTTGCGGCACTGGCGCCGGCGGTCGAGCATCTGCCGAGCACGGTAAGACAGGTGCCCGCGCCGGCGCGCGCCAAGCGGCAGGTGATGGCGGTTGTGCGCGGCGAGGCTGCCGAGCAGGCGGCGCGCTCTTCCTCGCGCGCCTCCCACCAGCCGAACCCCTCCCCCTCCTCCTCCCCCTCTTCCTCCCCGCGCGCGCGGGGGTGGACGGCCCGCGGGCGCTTTGCGCTGCGCCCCGCGCTGGCGCTCGCCGGCGCGACAGCGCTGGCGGCGGGTATCGCAATCGGCGCGCTGTCCAGCCCCTTCGGTGGCGGGTCCACCCCGGCCGGTGGCTCCGAGGGGCGCGTGGTGAGCGCCGACGTGACGGTCGGTGGCGCCAGTGCCGCCCTGCACCAGAGTGGTGGACACACCTGGCTCACCGTGGCGAATATGCCAGAGCCCTCCTCGGGCCACGTGTACGAGGTGTGGGTGAAGCGCCCCGGGCGCGCGGAGCCGCAGCCGACCGACAGCCTCTTCGCCCCGACCTCCGCCGGA
>JBEKYV010000399.1:0-3739 GCA_049510515.1 Solirubrobacteraceae bacterium
CGCCCGTGTGACAGCACGACCCTCGATTCTCACAGCCCCATCACCCCCTCAGCGCGGCCTGCCATACCCAACGGCCGATTTCAGCGACGCTCATCCGCCTACTGCACGATCCGGGCTAGCGGGCTGCCGCTTCGCTGGGACCGGTTTTGTGTCAGGCGAGTATTTGCTGGACCTGCTCGTGTAGGGTCATCGGGTCGAAGGGCTTGGCGATGACACCGGCGGCGCCGAGTGAGTGCAGGTGCTCGCGGTCGCCGGCGGCGATCTTCGCGGTGAGGAAGATGACGGGTACGTGTGGGGGTAGTGGCCCGTCGCGTAGGCGTCGGTAGGTGGTGGGGCCGTCGAGGCCGGGCATCATCACATCGAGGAGCACTGCGTCAAACGGCCCGTCGTTTTCCGCGGCTCCTATCGCCGCTTCTCCGGAGGCGACGGGTATGACGGTCCATCCCGCGATGCGTTCGAGGCTGATTTGCGCGATGGTGCGGATTGCGTCCTCGTCGTCTACCAGTAGCAGGCGTCGGCTCATCTGGTGTGGTCTCCAGCCGGGGTGAGTAGTTCGCTGACGCGGGCTTGGATGTCTTGGGGTGTGCTGGTTGCCTTGGAGTAGAACTCGGTGTGGCCGAGTTGCAGGCGTTCGTGGTCTTGCAGGTTGAGGTCGAGCGCGGTGTAGACGAGCAGCGGTGTGTCGGCGAGGAGCCCTTCGCCGCGTAGGCGTTCGATTACGGTGAAACCGCTATCGCCGGGGAGCATCAGGTCGAGCAGCAGGATCTTCGGTTTGGTGTGACGGATCCGCTCGACGGCGGCTTGTGCTGTGCGGACGAGCTGTGTCGGTACGCCTTGGTGGTTAAGTGTCTCTTCCAGGATGCGGCCGAGTGATGGGTCGTCCTCGACGATGAGCACAGCGCCGGCCGCGAGGACTGGGCTGATGCTCTGTAGCTCGGCGCTGGAGGTTGATTCGATTGAGTGTCGCGGTGCCCTGGACGGTTTGGGTGGCTTGTGATACGAGGTAGGCGATCGAGATGATGCTCGCGAGGGTGCTTTCTACGCCGGCGATCGCGGTGGGGCCGAGCACGAAGTACCAGACGACCGCGCCGCCGCCGATCACGATCGTCGCACCGTCGAGCAGTATTCGCACGCGTCTTGCTTTGCTGACGGGTGCGACGGGTACGCGCAGCAGCGCGAGGAACAGCAGCACGTAGAAGGCGAGGAAGAACGGGTCCGCGGGGCTCGGGAACGGTGGCACCTTGTGTTTGATCACGTTCGCCAGCAGCAGGATGTCGGCGATCAGCTGTGCCGCTATGGCAAGGCTCATCAGCCGCCAGAAGGACCGCACTCGCGCCGAGCCCGCGCAGCGCCGTACCGCGATGAGCGTCGCGTAGAGCGCGGCGGCGTCCATCAGTGGCAGGAACGCCTGGCCGTACTGTTGGCGGCCTGGGGTCCAGTGCCAGACCTGCCAGGTGAGGTAGAGCAGCATGTAGGCGCCGAGCGCCACGATCGCCGCGCGCGAGCGCGTGCCGCGTGGCCACACGGTCTGCTCGAGCACGCTGGCCGTCGTGGGCATCAGTGTCCTCCGGTGACCACGGGCCCGGTTTGCGATGTTGTGGGGATTGTGGGGATGGTTTGCTCGGGGGTGAACCCGCTGCGGGTCGCCGGGGCAAGCATGCTGATCCGAGGTGCCAACGGCGAACCGAGCAGAACGATCGCGGCGAGCTTGAGCAGTAGCAGCCCGGCCAGCACGAGGAGTGCTGTGAGCGCGATGTGGACGCTGACGTTCATGCCTCGATCGCTCGCTTCACGCGGTGGATCAGAACGGGGAGGCTGAACGGCTTGGCGACGTGGTCAAACGCGCCGAGCTCCAACGTCTTGAGGGTCTCGAGCTCGCTCGCCCTGGCGGTCAGCATGATTACCCGCATCGACCCCAGCAGGCCCTGCCGCGCGAACTGGCGCAGCAGCGAATGACCATCAAGACCGGGAAGATCGACATCGAGCAGCAGCACCCTGCACCGCAGCACCGGATGACTGCCGCACAGCACGCCGCGGGCCTGCTCACCGTCACCGATCGCACGGGCGCTGTACCCATGCGTCTGGAGCGTTGAGAGCAGCAGCTCCACGAGCGCCTGGTCATCCTCGACGCATACGACATCGACGCGCTCGCTTGGTGTACGGCGCTCCGCGGCGAGCACCTGTGCGCGGCCGGCGGCCTTGGCGCTATAGAGCGCCTCATCCGCCGCGGCGAGGATCTCATCGGGGTCGCGTCCGTCGAGCGGGAACTGCGCGACGCCGGCACTGAAGCTCGCGCAAAAGGTGCTCCGCCCACCCTGGAACGGCTCCTCGCTGAAGCGCCTCAGTATCGCGGCGAGGCGGTTCACACCATCCTGGCGGGCCATGCCGTACATCCCGGCGATGAACTCCTCCCCACCCCAGCGGCCCACCACGTCATCCCCGCGGAACTCCAGCGCGAGATGCCGACCCAGGCCGCGCAGCACGCTATCCCCGGCCGCGTGCCCCTGGGTGTCGTTGATCGCCTTGAACCGGTCGAGGTCGAGCATCGCTACCGCTACGGGCTGAGAAAACCGCTCCCCCAGCAACAGCAGCCGCCCCAGCATCTCGCTTGCCTTCGCGCGGGTCGCAAGACCGGTCAAACCGTCGCTTTCAGCGTGCCGGCGGTGAAGGCGAATCCGCTCCAAACGGTTCGACACTCGAGTGATCAGCTCGCTACCTTTCAGCGGCTTTGCGATGTAGTCATCCGCCCCGGCCGCGAATAGGCTCTCCACCGTCTCGGGGTCGCTGTGCGCGGTCACGACGATCACCGCCAGATGGCTCCAGCGCGCGTCGCCGCGCACCACGCTGCACAGCTCACGCCCGTTAACACCGGGCATGTCCAGGTCCAGCAGCAAAAGCTCCGGCTCGACCTCCTGCAGCGTCTCCCAGAAGCACCGAGGGTCGGCGAGGGTGAAAACCTCGAACCGGTGTCCCTCCAACAGCACGCGCATCGCGTCGAGTGCCGCCGGATCATCGTCCACCAGCAGCGCACGCGTTGCCTGCAACGGCACCGGCACTCGATCCTCATTGCTGTCCACCGGTGCGTGCGGCGCGCTCATCGTGGCGGCTGCCTCGGCCTCAAGCTCCCCGCGCAGACTCAAAGTCAGCTTTGAGATACCCGGCACGCTCGCAACCCCGGCGTCTTCCAGTTCGCTCTCGATCTCCCGTGCGAGCTGTGAGGCACGCACGTACCCGAAGGTGCCCGCTGTCCCCGCGAGGGTGTGCGCCGCGCTGCGGGCCCCACCAAGCAGCCCCGCGTCGAGATCCCCCGTGATCAGCGCGGTGACGGCGCGTTCGATCACCGCGACACGCTCGAGCATTTCCGGGCGATGGCGCTCCCAAACCGCCAGCAATGTATCCGCAGACAAGCTGGCAGGCTCCCTCTGCTGCGCTGCCGGGTTAGATCGGGGGGCCGGCGGTCGTTTGCCAGAAGCGCACGGTGGAGCTGCCCCACGCGCGCAGCCCGTAGCTGCCTTCCACCGGGGGCACGATCGAGATCGTCACCCCGTATGAGTATTTGATCGCGGTCACCGACGCGGCGGTTAGGTTGCTGGCGCTCAGCACCTGGGTTCCGTCGATGCTTGCGGTGAGCGTGTTGCCGATGATCGTTGCGCTGAGGAGGTGTGGCTGCCCGTACCACACGAACCCGGGCGGCGGGGTTGCTTCGGCGAGCGGCCCGGAGAGCTCGAATTCTTCCTGG
>JBEKYV010000004.1:0-21241 GCA_049510515.1 Solirubrobacteraceae bacterium
TGGACATCTCGCGCCGCGCCGAGCTGTATGAGACCTCCAGTGGCATGATCACGATCACCGGTGGCAAGCTCACCACCTGGCGGCGGATGGCCAAGCTCACGGTCGATCGGCTGGTGGAGCGCGACGCGCGCGAGGCGCCCTGCCGCACGCACGAGATCCCGCTCGGTCAGCCGGTGGCGGTGGAGGAGCTGCCGCGGGTGGAGGGCGTGCCCGAGCAGTCATACGCCGCGCTCGCCGGCCGCTACGGCTACGCCGCGCACGAGGTGCTCGCGCTGGCGGGCGAACGGGGAGAGCTGGCCCAGCCGATCGTGCCCGGCCTCCCCGATCTGCTCGCCGAGGCCGTCCTCGCCGCCCGCCGCGAGCAGGCGCGCAGCGTGGCCGACGTGCTGCTGCGCCGCACACGCCTGTGGCTGCTGGCCGCGCACGAGCTTGACGGCGCACAGCAGGGCGAGTCGCCTGGACCCGTGCGCCGGGTCGCAGACGTGCTCGCGGGCGAGCTGGGCTGGAGCGCGCCGCGCACCTCAGAAGAGATCGAGCGCTTTGCCCAGGAGGCGCGCGCGGAGGGATTCGAGGCCGGGTGAGGTGCTACTGCCTGCGCGCCGTCGATCGCGTGCTGGAGCTCGGCGTGCGTCCTTGGCTGATGGGAGTGGTCAACGCTTCGCCCGACTCCTTCAGCGATGGCGGGCGCTACGAGAGCCTCGAGCAGCGGGTGGAGTTGGCGCTGGCGCACGCCGTCGCCGGCGCCGACATCCTCGACATCGGCGGCGAGTCGGCGACCACCGGGCGCCCTCCCGTGCCGGCGGCGGAGGAGGTCGAGCGCGTGGTGCCACTGATCGAGCGCGTCGTCGCCGAGGTTGGCCAGGACGGTCCCGTGGTCTCGATCGACACCTACAAGCCTCCAGTCGCCCGTGCCGCGATCGCCGTCGGGGCGCGGATCGTCAACGATGTCAGCGGTCTGCGCGACCCCGAGTTGGCAGCGGTGTGCGCGCAGACAGGAGCCGCGCTGGTGCTGATGCACACCGCCGCCGCCCCTCGCGTACGCAGGCAGGACCCCAACTTGTATGGGGATGTGGTGGGGGAGGTACTCGACTTCCTGCGCGCGCGGGTCGCCGTAGCGCTCGACGCCGGGCTCGCCCGCGAGCAGCTGATCCTCGACCCGGGGCCCGACTTCGCCAAGACGCCCGCCCAGACGATTGCGCTGCTCGCTCAGATCGGGCGTCTGCATGAGCTGGAGCTGCCGCTGCTGATGGCGATCTCGCGCAAGGACTTCATCGGGGCGCTCACCGGTCGTCCGCCGCGCGAGCGGCTCGCCGGCACGCTCGCCGCGCTGGCCCACGGTGTGGACGCCGGCGCGCACATTTTCCGTGTGCACGATGTTGCCGCCGCCGCCGACTTCCTCAAGGTGCGTACCGCGCTCGCCGGAGAGCTGCCCACGCAAAGGGATCTCGAGCTTCCCGAGGAATTGAGACACCAGCGAGCGCGTCGCGCGGTTTGAGGCGCCGGAGGCTGTTGGCCGGATGCCCTAAGCTGCATGGCGCATAGACGGGTGCCGGCCGCTGTCCAACGCGGTCGGGCGCCAACCACCCAATCCATAACGAACAGAGGAAGAGGGACTAGCAAATGACGACCGTACTCGAGCGCTCTGAGCTTGACGCCAGCCCGCTGGCCGACCTGCACGCAATCGCCGACCAGATCGGCCTCGACGGGTTTCGCAGACTGCGCAAGGCCGACCTGATCGACGCGATCCTCGAGCGCTCCGGCGGTGGCGCGGGGGACGGGGATGTCAGCGGCGCGGGCGACGGAAACGGCGATCGCGCAGACGATGGTGGCAGCGGCCGGCGCGCCCGCGGAGGCCGCGCGGGCGGAGGGCGCCCTGGCCGAGCACGCGCCGGTGGCGAGCCCACCGGGGACGGTGGCGGGAGCGGCACCGGGGAGGACGAGGGTGCGGGCGATAAGGGCTCGGACGAGAAGGACTCGGGCGAGCAGGGCTCAGGTGAGGTCGGGACGGAGATGGACGTTTCGGGCGAGGAGCGTGAGTCCGGCCCCCGCACGGCCCGCAGGCGGCGTCCCACGCGGACGCGCCGAGCCAGGGGGGCCGCCGGCGATCAGGAGCGTGACTCCGAGGGCGCGACCGCGCGCGAGGAGGAGCCCCGGGGAGGGAGGGGACGGGCACCGCGGGCCACGGCAGAGGAGCGCATCGCCGAGGGCGTGGTGGAGTTGCTCGGCAACGGCTCGGCCTTCTTGCGTGTCTCGCCCCCGGAGGCCTCCGACGAGGACGTCTACATCTCCGCCGCTCAGGTGCGTCGCTGCGAACTGGTGTCCGGCGACCGAGTGAGCGGTCCCGTGCGCACCCCCCGCCAGTCCGAGCGCTACTCCTCGCTGGCGCGCGTGGACACGATCAACGGCGCCCCCGCCGATTCGGTCGCGGAGGGAACGCGCTATGAGGACCTCGCGGTTGCCTACCCGTCCGAGCGCCTTGAGCTCGACCCGCAGGATCCGACGCTCGGGGCAATCGAATGGCTGACGCCGGTCGGTCGTGGCTCTCGTGCGACGATCGTCGGCGAGGCCCGCGCGGGCAAGACCGAGACGCTGCGTCGCCTGCTCGGCGCGCTGGCCGGAAAGGGGACTCAGGCCGCAGGCGCGTCCCATCCTGCTACGGCCGGCGGTGAGGGCCTCGAGGTGATGCTGGCGCTTGCCGGCGTCCGGCCCGAGGAGATCGCGGCGTGGCGCGAGGGGCCGGTGGCGCCGGCCGCGGCGTTGGATCTCGGTGCCTCCGCCGAGCTGCAGGCTCAGACAGTGGAGCACGTGGTCGACACCGCCAAGCGCGTTGCTG
This sequence comes from Solirubrobacteraceae bacterium, assembly GCA_049510515.1. GTDB lineage: Bacteria > Actinomycetota > Thermoleophilia > Solirubrobacterales > Solirubrobacteraceae > Palsa-744. Next base: position 2,834 of record JBEKYV010000004.1, read on the forward strand.
CCCGCGGCGGGCACGTCGTGGTGCTGGTCGACACACTGGATCATCTCCCGCCGCATGCTGCCCGGAGGATCCTCGCCGGCGCTCGCAACCTCGTCGAGGGCGGCTCGCTCACGTTGATCGCCACCGCCACCCGCCCACTGGGCGGTGAGAGCACCGTGATCGCGCTCGACGTCGCGCTCACCTCCACTGGGCGCATTCCCGCGCTCGACCTGGCTGCCAGCGGCGTCGTGCGCCCCGAGTTGCTGGTGGGCGAGGACGGCGCCGCGGCGATCACCAAGGCCCGCGCCTCGGCATTGGCCGGTTAGCGCAGGTAGGCGACGCGCGCCCAGGAGGGCTCGGGTGAGAGCTCGATCGGCTCGCCGCTGCGGGCCGAGCGTGGATCGGTGGGCTGCACGTAGGCGAAGCTGCATGTCTCCTCGACGAACGCCACCCCGAGCTCGCCCTCGTTGACGCGCTGGTCAAGCCATGCCCCGCGGAACACCAGCCGGCGCAGCCAGTGCACCAACGAACGCTCCGCCGGTCCCACCAGCTCTGTCCAGCACTCGTTGACGTGCTCTCCCAAGGCGGATGCCGGGTCGAGGATCTCGCCGTTGACCGCAAGGTTGACTAGGTCTTCCAGCTCGTCCTCCCCGAGCCTGCCCCCGACGAACCCCAGCTTCAGGGCTGCCTGCTCGCAGCGCTCGGCAAAGTCATCCTCATTGAAGGTGAAGCGCAGCTCCCCGTATTCGAGGACGAAGTCCTCTCCCGAGTCGTAGTTTCCGCGGCGTGTCTTGTCCATGACGTTGGTGCCGGAGATAGTGGGTTGATAAAAGGGGGCCTGTGGTAGGAAGGAGGCCTGCCGAAGCCGGTAGACGCTTGCCTCGGCGAGCATCCCGTTTCGGCCAGTCGGCCTCCTGCCGGCTGCGCCACCCCCGGGGTCGGGCTCCGTGCCGTCGGAATCATAAGCTGAGTTCCTGCTCCTGTGGGGGTGCTGCACGGGAGATTGCACGGACAGCTATACCCTCCATGTTGATGGCGCGCCTCCCCGAGCACGGACAGCGGCGGTCGGCGACGGTCCCCGACGTACCACGACCGTCGGCCGTCTCCGGCTACCGCACAGCGCTGGTGCCGATCTTCGGGGACGACGTCAGCGCTGCCGCGATCGGCCGCGTCGCCAAACTCATCGGCAAAGGCGGGGTCATCAACGCGGTGTTCGTGCTGCCCGTTCCTCCCCAGCTGCAGCTCCAGGAGGGATTGGAGCGAGAGGAGGCTCAGGGCCGCTCGGTGCTCGAGAGCGCCCGCATCCAGGCCCGTCGCGCCGGCATTCGCATCCACACGGGCGTGATCCGCACGCGCAACCCCGGCGCCGCGCTGGTGGATGAGGCTTTGAGGCTGGACGTGGACATGATCTACTGGTCAACGCTCCATGCCCCAGTTGGCGAGCGGCGCATCGGGCCGACCGCCCTGCACTTGCTCAGCCGGCGGCCCTGCCGGGTGATCATCGAGACCGAGGGCCACCTTTCGGAAGCCGCGGGCCACCTTTCGGGGGCTGCGGGCGACACCGCGCGCGCATCGGTGGCCTGACACTTCACAAAGTAAAGGGTTTGGCCCTCAAAACAAAGCATCCAACCACCCCCTACCACTTCACATCCAACCACCCCTACCACTTCACAAAATGAAGCTAAGGGACTGCGAATCAATATCTGACGGTTCGGATGCACTCGCCTGGCATCCACCATCCGAGCACCCCGATCCGCCATCTATTGATTCGCGAACCCTAACCGCTCGCGCCAGATTCCCCGCTCGAGGGGGACGACAGGCCAAACACCACGCGCGCACGCTTGACCCCGTCGGATAGCGACTGCCCGCCGCCGGCTGTGACGGTGCCGAGCGGGGCGATCGCCGAGGCGAAGCCCGAGAAGCCGGAGGCCTGGTTGAATCCGATCGATTCGAGCAGCCCCGAGAGCACGTGGAATTCGATCAGGGCGCTCGGCTCGATCCCGCCGCCGAGGGTGCTCATCGCAGCGGTGTAGGAAGGGGCGCTTCCAAGTGTGCTCTGCGGGTTGAGCGCTTCCTTGATCGAGGAGGCCCCGAGTCCAGCCACGAACTTGCCCTGCCCCGCCGCGATCGTCAGCTCCAGTGGGAAGCTCGGCAGCCTCACCGTCACAGCGGTTTCCGTGCCCGGCACGGACGTGGGGGAGGTCTGCCCACCCGCTTCGCGGTAGGCCTGCGCGAACTGTGCCACCGCCGCTCGCGAGCTAGCTGGATTCTTGGAGGTGACCACGACCGCCGCCTGCAAGGCCAGCACGCTGCTGCCGCTGACGTACAGGCCGGTCGCGCCCGCCCAACTGAGCAGGTCGCGCTGTACATCAAACGAGTGGGAGGTAAGCGGAGCCAGCAGCTTGCCGAAGTCGATGCCGTCGATGTCCAACGCCGAGCCCAGCGAGCCGAGCGCGCCAAGACCCTGGGAGCCGTGGCCCAGCGCGCCGCCGAGGTTGCCGATCCCGACCGCCAGCCAGGAGCTGCCGGGGAGGCCGCGGAGCACCTGCGCCCCGCTTTCGCCGAGCGGTTCGGTATGGCCGGCGCTCGATTTGGTGGAGCCCGACGTCGATCCGGTCGAGCCGGAGCTGCCGGCAGAGGATGTCGGGGGCAGCGTGTCGAGGTTGAGCGCGACCTGGTTGGAGCTTGGGATCACCGACAGGTACAGCTGGCCGGGGTTGCCGAGCAGCCCCTCCAGCAACGGCAGGATCGATTCCGCGCTGTTGCTGCTGGCGCTTTTGCCGCCCCCGTTGCCGCCGCCGCTCCCGCCGCCCCCGCTCCCACTGCCGCCGCCCCCGTCCCCGTTGCCACTGCCGCTGCCGCCGCCCCCGTTGCCACCTTTGAGTGCGCTTTCCAGCTCTTCCGGGCTCAGATAGGCGTTCGCCAGGGCTCCGTGTTCGGCGGTTGAGGTGAGCTTCGAGTAGCCGCTCGACCCCGCCAGCGAGGGGCCGCCGGCGGCCGTTTCGATCACGCTCTTGATCCCCGCTTCGCTGCCGATCACCGCGAACTTGTGCACGATCCCCTCAGCGATCCCGTCGGAGGACACCTGGTAGGTGACGCCGTGGTAGCTGGTCGTGCGCGCGCCGGAGCTGTGAGCCTGGCCTTCCAAGAAGGATTTCGCCTTTTCGACGTCGCTCGTGTCGAGCACCAGCGCCCCCTGCGCGGCACTTTCCCCGAGCACTGCCTGCAGGCCGTTCTGCCCAAGCAGTGCCGCTTCCAGCCCGGAGAAACCTTCTGAGAGAAGCTTCTCGAGCGTTTCGCCGCTCAACAACCCCTCTGCCTTGTCGAGCCCGGTTGAGTTGAGGAACACCCCCGCGTGGGTGCCCAGCCATGGCTCGACTTCCTGGTCATAGTTTGGGGTCTTGCCAGTGGGGCCGACCAGCAGCTTCAGAAGGCCTTCGAAGGGGTGCTGGCGACCGGTGAGCGTGTGCGCGGCTGTGGTTGCGTCGGTCTTCAGGCTGCCTTCGGGCTTCACCACCGCGTCGATGTAGAACGGCGCCGAGGAGGGGGTCACCGTCGCGGGGCTCTCGCTCGTCCCGCTCGGGCTGGAGCCGCAGCCCGCGATCGCTGTAGCGAGGATCGCGACCAGGCCTGCAAGTGTAATCGGTGTCCTGGCGCGAGGAGCCATCAATCTCACGGTGGGGATCGTATGCGCAGCGGCGGCGTCTGCGCAAGTCGCAACGTGCACATGCAACTTACGTGGCAAATCGTTGCGATGCAGCCCCGATTGCGCATTTCCGCGCCTCCGAGCCTCTCTGGGCGAGACCTTGAAAACCGCATATATGCAGGCATTTTTGACCAATTGGAGGGTGCAACGATGACAAAGTGGGGGAAAATGTGCAATTGGGGTTGCGTTGTGGGGGAAAGTGGGGTACCTTGCCGGGAACGAGCCGAGGTGGAGAGGCTCCTCCCACCTCTCCACCTCGGCTCCTCAACCCCCTCAGTCGGCCGGATGCTGGCTGATGAACGGCCCTCGTTGCAGTCAGATCGATCTGGAGCACAGGCACAGTGGCTTTCCGTGGCACCTACGACCACACGCTCGACGCGAAGAACCGCCTCACCGTGCCGGCCCGCTATCGCGCGACCCTGGCGGAGGGAGTGGTGATGGCGATGCCCGTCGATCTCGAGCCGTGCGTGGGGGTGTGGCGCCCGCAGGAGTACGAGCGCTACACCGAGCGCGCGCTCGCCGAGCTGCCGCCGCTCTCGCCCCGCCTGAGCGAGCTGGAGCGCTTCTTCTACGGCAGCTCCCAGGACGCCGAGCTCGACTCCGCCGGGCGGATCATGCTCCCCGGCTTCCTCGCCGAGCACGCGGCCCTCAGCAGGGACGTGGTGGTCGTCGGTGCCGGCGACCGGCTGGAGCTGTGGGACCGCGACCGTTGGAACGAGCACCGACCGACGCTGCTGGGCGGCGTCGCGGAGATCACGGCACGTGTCGACCATCCTGCTTGATATGAGCGTCCACATCCCGGTGCTTGCCGGCGAGCTGATCGATGTCTTGGATCCGCAGCCCGGGCAGGTCGCGATCGACTGCACCTTCGGCGGCGGCGGCCACGCCCGCCTGGTCGCCCAGCGCCTGGGCGCGGGCGGGACGCTGGTGGCGATCGACCGCGATCCGGTCGCCGAGGAGCGCTTCGCCGAGCTGGCGGAGGAGCTGCCGTGCACGGTGCGCTTCATCCGCGGCGACTACGCCGAGGCGCTGGAACTGCTCATGCAAGAGGGGTTGCGCGCGGACAGCGTGTACTTCGACCTCGGCATGTCCTCGATGCAGGTGGACACGCGCGAGCGCGGTTTCTCCTACTCATACGACGCGCCCCTGGACATGCGTATGGATCCCGAGCAGGATCTCGACGCACGCGAGATCCTCGCCACCTGGGATCAGCGCCGGCTGGCAGGGATGCTGCGCGAGTTCGGCGAGGAGCGACACGCTGGCGCGATCGCCCGCGCGATCGTGCGCCGCCGTGAACGGGAGGGCGCCGATTCGATCCGCACCACGCAAGAGCTGGTGGAGATCGTCAACTCGGCGATCCCCGCCCCCGCTCGCTTTGCCGGGGGGCACCCCGCCAAGCGGGTCTTCCAGGCGCTGCGGATCGCGGTCAACGACGAGCTCGGGCAGCTCGATCGCGGGCTGCCACTGGCTTGGGAGCTGTTGCGTGAGGGAGGGGTGCTGGCCGGCATCTCCTTCCATTCGCTGGAGGACCGCCGCGTCAAGCGCTTCATGGTTGCCTGTGCCCAGGGCTGCATCTGCCCGCCCGATCTGCCGGTGTGCGCCTGCGGGCGCCAGCCGCAGGCGGCGCTGCTCTCGCGCCGGGCGATCGTCCCCTCAGCGGGCGAGCTCGCGCACAACCCGCGTTCCTCCTCAGCGCGACTGCGGGCTGCGCGGAAGCTCGGGGGCGCGCAAGGCGATATCCAGGACCCGGGAACCTCGCGATGACCCCGCCACCCGCTGTTGCCGCCGCACCCGCCGTCCGCCCGCGCCGTCCCGCTCGCCACGGCCGTCCCCGCCAACCCGCGCGTGCGGCGCCGCGACCGCGTCGGATCTCGGGCCCCACCACCTCGGCCCGCCGCGGATGGGCGGGCTTGGAGGGCGTGGGCTCCGGGTCGGTGGGCGTGCGGTGGGGGGGGTTGCATCTCCCCGTCGGCGCCGGCCTGCATCTCCCCGATCGCCTGCTCGACCGCTTGATCGGCGGTCGTGCGTGGATCGCCGTGATCGCGTTTGCGCTGATCGGGATCGTCGGGATGCAGCTGTGGGTGGTGAAGCTGGGCGTGGGGATCGGCCGCGCCGTCGAGCACACCCAGCTGCTGCAGCAGGAGAACTCGGTGCTCTCCGCCGAAGACTCCGCCCTCTCCTCGGGAGAACGCATCGAACGGCTGGCGCTCGCCAAGGGCATGGTGCCCGCATCGCCGGCGGCACTGCACTTCGACACCGTGCGTGGTCCGCTCGACGCGCGGTTGGCTGCAGCGGCGCTGGCGAAGCCGATCCAGACACAAACGACCCCCTCGACCTCGGGGGGCGGTGTCACCGCGACCGCGGAAGCGAGTACGACCTCCACGGGTACCGAAGCGAGCTCCAGCACTGCGGGCAGCGAACCAAGCTCAAGCGGCGAACCAAGCGCGAGCGCCACTACTGGCGCGGCGACGAGCTCGAGCCCGACCGCCACCGGCACCGAAGCGACCTCGGCGCAGCCCACCGCGCCCGAAACGGCCGCTTCGCAAGCACCGCCCGCGGCGGCGACCGAACCTGCGCCGACGGCGACCGGCGGTGGCTCCACCGAAGCGGCGAGTGCGCCGGCCGGGGCCGGGGGCGGCACCCAGGCGGCCCCGGGGGGCTAGCCGTGAGTGGTTGGGTCCCGAAAAGAGACACATCCTTGCCGCGCTCACGGGCCGATGCGGGAGCCTGTCCCACAACTCTTGCATTGAGGGGATAGCCGCCGGTGGCGAACGTGCAGAAGCGCATCGGGGTGTTGTTCGCCGTGTTCTTCGGCCTGCTGGTGATCGCGGCGGGCCGCACGCTGTACCTCGGGGTGCTGCACAGCGGGGCGTTGCGCAGGGACGCCAACACACAACAGGTGACGATCGAAGAAGTGCCGGCCCCTCGGGGGACGATCACCGATCGTCATGGGACGGTGCTGGCAATCTCCGAACCGGCGGATGACGTCTCGGTGGATCCCTACCTGGTGAAGGCAGACCCCTACCTGACGAAGGGGCTGCTCGGTGCCGCTGAAGAGTTGGCTCCGCTGGTGGGGAGCTCCCAGGCGACGGTACTGAGGGATCTCAACGAGCAGAGCGGCTTTGTGTATCTCGCCAAGGGGCTGCCGGCGGCGCGGGCGAAGGCGGTGATGGCGCTGAAGATCCCCGGTGTGTCGGGCACCCCGACGATGCGCTTGGTGTACCCCCGCGACACACTGGCGGCGCAGGCGCTGGGGATGATGGGAGAAAATGGTGGCTTGTCGGGTCTTGAGTATGCCGACAACACAATCCTGCAGGGGAGGGCCGGCGAGCGGCGGGTGGTGAGCGACGCCCACGGCCAGCCGATCTCGATCTCCGACGTTCACCGCGAGGTGCCGGGAGCGCAGCTGAAGCTGACGGTGGACGCCAACATCCAGCAGCGCACCGAAGCGGTGTTGAGCGCGGTGGGCAAAGTGTTTCACCCCAAAGACGCGACTGCGATTGTGATGCAGCCAGATTCCGGTGCGATCCTCGCGATGGCCAGCTGGCCGCAGCTGAGCCTCAATGACCCTCCTACCTCCAAGGCGGCGCTCGAAGCGGCGCTGGAGAACAGGGCGGTGAGCTTCAACTACGAACCGGGCTCGACCTTCAAGGTGGTGGCGGTGTCGGGCGCGTTGCAGAAGGGGCTGATCACGCCCAATACCGAATTCGACATCCCCGATCAGATTCAGGTCGCCAACCGCACGATCCACGACGCGGAGGAACACCCCGACGAGATGCTCAGCACCGCGCAGATCCTCGCGCAGTCGAGCAACGTGGGAGCGATCACGATCGGCAAACTGGAGGGCGAAAACACCTTCAACGAATGGGTTCACAAATTTGGCTTCGGGGCGCGGACGGGAGTGGATCTGCCGGGTGAGGAAACCGGGAAGGTGCTGAATCCGAGCGAATACTCCGGCTCCTCGATGGGCAACCTGCCGATCGGGCAGGGCGAGCTGGTGACGCCGATTCAGATGGCGAGCGCGTACGCGGCACTCGCCAACGGCGGCATCCTGCGCACGCCGCACGTGGTGGCGGCGGTGAACGGCCACCCCACCAAGTTGCCGCGAGGGCAACGCATCGTGTCGGCGAGCGTCGCCGCGCAGGTACGCCAGATGCTACGCGGGGTGCTGGCCCCTGGTGGCACGGCGAGCGAGGTGTCGGTGCCTGGGTACACGCTCGCCGGTAAGACCGGCACCGCCAGCAAGGTGGACCCGGAAACCGGGGAATACTCGGAAACGGCCTACGTGGCGTCGTTCATCGGTTTCGCCCCGGCGTCCGATCCCAAGCTGCTGTGTGCGGTGATCGTCGACGAACCGCAGGACGGCTCGATCTACGGCGGCACCGTCGCCGCCCCCGCGTTCGGCCAGATTATGGACTTCGCGCTGCCCTACCTCGGCATTCCGCCGGGGTAGTAGCGTCTCGGGTATGCCCACCACCTTCACCCCATCCCATCGCGGAGGCTCCGGCTCGCCAATGGTGTGCCTGCACGGCTTTACCGACACCTGGCGCACGTGGGAGCTCGTGCTACCGGCGCTCGAACGGGAGCACGACGTGCTGGCGCCGACGCTGACGGGTCACGCCGGCGGCCCGGCGATCACTGGGGAGCCACACGATGGCACGCTCGCCGACGCGGTTGAGCGTGCGATGGACGAAGCGGGCTTCGAGACCGCGCACCTCGTCGGCAACTCGCTGGGGGGCTACGTCGCGCTGCAGCTGGCGGAGCGAGGGCGCGCGCGGACGGTTGTGGCGCTCGCTCCGGCCGGTGGGTGGGCGGCCGACGCCGAGACGTCCCACGGGATAGCCGAGTACTTCAGGCGCGTGCAGGGCCTGCTGAAACAGGCTGCGCCGTACGCCGATCAGATCGTTGCCACCCCCGAGGGCCGCCGCCAGGCGACGCAATACACAACAACCAACTACGAGCACATCCCGGCGGAGCTGCTGGCCCACCAGCTTGTCGGCGCCGCGAGCTGCGAGGGGCTGGAGTCGCTGATCGAGCTCTCGTTGCGCGAGGGTTTTCGGTTGGATGCCGAGCGGATCGAGTGCCCCGTGCGGGTCGTGTGGGGCACCGCCGACAGGGTGCTGCCGTGGCCGTCATTCGCCGCGCGCTATCGCAGCGAGTGGCTACCTGATGCGGAGTGGGTGGAGCTGGAGGAGATCGGCCATCTCCCGCAGCTGGACGTGCCGCTGGAGACCGTGCAGCTGACCCTCGGCTTCATCTCTGAGCGGAGCCCCGAGGCGGGCGACTTGAAGTTGCCCACGCCTCACGCCTCGTAGGTCAACAGCGCGTGCGCCTCGTGCGGCGCGAGCCGCTCGCGGCCCTGCAGGAACGCCAGCTCGACCAGAAAGCCGCAGCCGACCACCTCACCGCCGAGCTGCTCCACCAGCTCGCACAGCGCCGCCGCGGTGCCGCCGGTGGCGAGCAGGTCGTCGTGGACGAGCACGCGCGTGCCACGCCCGATCGCGTCGGTATGAAGCTCCAGCTGGTTGGTGCCGTACTCGAGCAGGTACTCGGCGCTGATCGTCTCGTACGGCAGCTTGCCCGGCTTGCGCGCCAGCACGAACCCCGCGCCGAGCTCTAGCGCGAGCGCCGGCCCGAGCAGAAAGCCGCGGGCCTCAGCGGCGACGACACAGTCGGCACGCAGGGGGCGTGCGTGCTGTGCCAGGCCCCGCACCGCGAGCGCGAGGGCGTGCGGGTCGGCCATCAGCGGCGTGATGTCCTTGAAGAGGATCCCTGGCCGCGGGAAGTCGGGGATGTCGCGGATTAGCGCGCGCAGCCGGGCGGTGGGGTCGGTCGCCGCATCGGAGCCGTGCACACGCTCATCGTAAGAGAGGCGGTCGCCGCGTCGCACTATGTTCTTTTCGAGCTCTAACCAAATGAGAACGGGACTCAATCCCATTTGGTTAGGGGCTCAAAACAAACATCTCATCCACCTGTCCGCGCAAGGCTCTATTCAGGCCCCCCCACCAAAACCAAGATGGGACTCGATCTCATTTGGTTAGGGGCTCAAAACACAAAACATCTCATCCCGCCGGTCCGCGCAAGGCTCTATTCAGGCCCCCACAAAACCAAGATAGGACTCAATCCCATTTGGTTGGGGGCCCAAAATAACATCTCACCCTCGCCACCCGTGCAGCGCCCTGTCCAGGCCCCACCAAACCAAGAATGGACGCGATCTCACTTGATTGGGCTCCCGAAACGCGTGGTTTGACCCGGTGGGGCACCGCCAACAACGTGAGGGCTGCGAGGCCGGTGTGGGTTCCTCAGCAGCGATCGAGATGCCGGCAACGCGAGGGCCGCGAGACCGGCGGTAGACTCCCGGGCAGCCGATGGAGACGCCGATCGAACACTTTGACGTGCTGATCGTCGGGGCCGGCCTCTCCGGGATCGGCGCCGCCGTTCATCTGCAGAGCAACTGCCCGGGCCGCGGCTACGCGATCCTCGAGGCCCGCGAGCGCATCGGGGGCACCTGGGATCTCTTCCGCTACCCGGGCATCCGCTCGGACTCGGACATGTACACGCTGGGCTACTCCTTCAAGCCGTGGAAGGAGGCCAAGGCGATCGCCGACGGCGAGTCGATCCTCAACTACATCGAGCAGACCGCGCACGAGCACGACATCGATAGACGAATCCGCTTTAACCATCGCGTGGTGCGCTCCGAGTGGAGCTCGGCAGAGGCGCGCTGGACGGTGGAGGTCGAGCGCGGGGACACGGGGAAGACCGTCCACCTCACCTGCGGCTTCCTGCTGATGTGCAGCGGCTATTACCGCTACGACGAAGGTTACAGGCCCGAGTTCACCGGCACCGAGCGCTTCGCGGGACAGATCGTGCACCCCCAGCACTGGCCCGAGGAGATCGACTACGCCGGCAAGCGCGTGGTGGTGATCGGCAGCGGCGCGACCGCGATCACGCTCGTCCCCGCAATGGCAAGCAGCGCGGCGCACGTCACGATGCTGCAGCGCTCGCCCAGCTATGTCATCTCGCTGCCGGCCGAAGACCGGATCGCAAACGTCCTGCGGCGCAGGCTGCCGACGAAGCCAGCGTATGCGATAGCGCGCTGGAAGAACGTGCTGCGCACGATGGCGAGCTTCCAGCTCTCGCGGCGGTGGCCGGCGGCGATGAAGTCGCTGTTGCGCAAAGCGCTCGAGCTGCAGTTGCCGCCCGGGTATGACATCGACACCCACTTCAAACCCCGCTACGACCCCTGGGACCAGCGCCTGTGCCTGGTGCCGGACGGCGACCTCTTCAAGGCGATCGGCTCGGGCCAGGCCTCGGTGGTGACAGATCGCATCGAGACCTTCACCGAGCGGGGTATCCGGCTGGTCTCCGGGGCTGAGCTGGAGGCCGATCTGGTCGTCACCGCAACCGGGCTGAACCTCGTGATATTCGGCGGCATGGAGATCGCCGTCGATGGCCGCGAGATCGAATTGGCGCAGACCATGAGCTACAAAGGCATGCTGCTCAGCGACGTGCCTAACCTCGCGCTGACCGTGGGGTACACAAACGCCTCGTGGACGCTGAAGTGCGATCTCACCTGCGAATACGTGTGCCGGCTGCTCAACCACATGGCGGCGCACGGGTACGACGTGTGCACGGCGCATCGCGACCCCACGGTGCAAGAGCTACCGTTCATCGACTTCTCCTCCGGTTACGTGTTGCGCACGACCAACCAGTTCCCGAAACAGGGTGCGAAGGCGCCGTGGCGGCTCTACCAGAACTACGCGCTCGACATCCTCAGCCTCAAGCGCGGCGCGATCGACGACGGCGCCCTGGAGTTCTCCAAGGCGCAGTCGCCGCTGAGCTCCGCGGAACGGGTGGCGGTCTGAGCATCGATCCTCAATGAGGCTGGCGGATCTGATTCCGACCGGGCTGAACGCGAGTGGACCGATCGAAGATCGGTCGGCACTCGATGCCGCGGCGACGGAGATTGCGAGCCTCGCGTACGACAGCCGGAAGGTGCGGCCGGGCGCACTGTTCTTCTGCGTGCCGGGCGAGCATAGCGACGGGCATGACCATGCCGCGCAGGCCGTGCAGGCGGGTGCCGCCGCCCTGGTGGTCGAGCGCCCGCTCGATCAAGGGGTGCCGGAGGTTGTCGTGGAGTCGGCCCGCGCGGCGATGGGGCCGGTGGCGGCGCGCTTCTACGGGGACCCGACCGCGGAGCTGCAGGTGGTCGGGGTGACGGGCACCAACGGCAAGACCACCACCGCCTTCCTCGTGAGGGCGCTGCTGGAGGCGAGCGGCAGCCGCTGCGGCCTGCTGGGCACGGTCACCTCGATCGTCGGTGGGCAGGAGCGCCCGGCGACGCGCACGACCCCCGAGGCGATCGACCTGCAGGCGGACTTCCGCGCGATGCTCGAGGGGGGAGAGCGGGCGTGCGCGATGGAGGTCTCCTCGCACGCGCTGGCGCTTGGCCGGACCGACGGGGTGCGCTTCGCGGCGGCGATCTTCACCAACCTGACGCAAGACCACCTCGACTTCCACGGCACGATGGAGGAGTACTTCCAGGCCAAGCGGAGGCTGTTCGTGCCCGCGTCCTCCAGCGCCGGCGGACTCGACTCGTCCCCTGCCGGCGGCGATGGGCCCGGATCTTCGCCCGGCGCCCGCGTGTTCCCATCGCATGCCGCCACCCCACCGGGCGTGAGCGTGGTGAACCTCGACGACCCGTACGGGCGGCGCCTGGTGGCCGAGCTGCCAAAGAGCGTGACATTCGCGATCGAGCACGACGCCCAGTACCGAGCGCACGACGTGCGAGTGGGTCGCGACGGCTGCCGCCTGCGGCTGGAGACCCCAGGGGGCGCCCGCGCGCTGCGACTGCCGCTGCGCGGCCAGTTCAACGTGGCGAACGCGCTGGGCGCGCTCGCTGCCGTGCACGAGCTGGGGGCCGATCTCGACACCCTGGCGGAGGCGCTCGAGCGCGGGGTGCGGGTGCCGGGCCGCATGGAGCCGGTCGACGAGGGCCAGGAGTACGCGGTGCTGGTGGACTACGCGCACACGCCGGATTCGCTGGAGAACGTCCTGCGCACCGCTCGCGAGCTGACCAGCGGGCGCGTGATCTGCGTGTTTGGCGCTGGCGGAGACCGCGATACGGGCAAGCGGGCGCTGATGGGCGAGATCGCCGCGCGCGGCGCGGACGTGGTCGTCGTGACCTCGGACAACCCCCGCTCCGAGCAGCCGGAGGCGATCATCGCGCAGATCGTGGAAGGCACGGCGGGGGCACGTCCGCTCGGCGCTCCGAAGGTCGCCGTCGAGCCCGATCGGCGCGAGGCGATCCACCGCGCGGTGGCGGCCGGGGGCCCCGGCGACGTGGTTGTGATCGCCGGCAAGGGTCACGAGCATGGCCAGGAATTCGCGGATGGCCGGGTGGTGGCATTCGACGACGTGGCGGTGGCGCGCGAAGCGCTGCGCGCGCGTCGCACCCAATCGGCGGGAGCCCCGGCGTGACCGGGTGGGGCGCCGAACGGATCGCAGCCGCGGCAGCTGGGGCGCGTCTGCTTCAAGGGCGCGACGGAGCGCCGGGCCGTGCGATCATCGACTCGCGCGAAGCACAGCCCGGCGATCTGTTCGTCGGCCTGCCCGGGGAGCACGTGGATGGTGGGGCCTACGCGGAGCAGGCGTTGCGCGCCGGGGCATGGGGGGTGCTGGTCGCCCCTGGCCACGCGCAGGCGCTCCTCGCGGAGGCGGCGCCGGAGAAGGCACGGGCGCCCGCCGAGGCGGCACCGCCGGTGCATGGCCACGCGCCGAGGCCGGCCAGCGGCGCCGTGCTCGCGCACCCCGACCCGCTCGCGGCGATGCAGGCGCTGGCGCACGAGTGGCGCAGAGCGCTCGGCGAGGAAGGCGCGAAGGTCGTCGCGATCACCGGCTCGACCGGGAAGACCTCGACGAAGGACATCCTCGCGGCGCTGCTGCGCGACGCAAAGGAGCAGCTGGGGGGACCCACGGTGGCAAGCAGGGCCAACCTAAACACCGAGATCGGGCTGCCGCTGACCGTGCTGGGAGCCCCCGCGGGCACGAAGGTGCTGGTGCTGGAGATGGCGATGCGCGGGAGCGGGCAGATCGCGGAGCTGACGGCGATCGCGCAGCCCAACATCGGGGTGATCGTGAACGTCGGCCCAGTGCACCTGGAGCAGTTGGGCACGATCGAGCGCGTGGCCGCCGCCAAGGCCGAGCTGATCGCCGGGATGGCGTCCGGGACGACGGTGGTGGTGCCCGCGGGCGAGCCGCTGCTGGAGCCCCACCTGCACGCCGATCAGCACACCGTGACGTTCGGCGAGGGCGGCGACCTGGAACTGGTCGGGCGCGCAGAGAATGGTGAGGTGACGATCCTCGATCGCTCGCATGCGAAGGCTGCCAGCGGAGGGCGCATGAGCGACGAGAGCCCGGGCGGCGCTGATCACGCAGACCACGCGCACGGAGGCGAGCGCATCACGGTGCGGCCGTCATTCACCCAATCCCATAACCTCCGCAACCTGCTGGCGGCGACGGCGGCGGCGCGCGCGCTCGGCGTCACCCCGCGGGGGAGGCTGGATGTCGAGCTCTCGGCGCTGCGCGGCGAACGCGTGACGCTGGCAAGGGGAATCGTGCTGATCAACGACTGCTACAACGCCAACCCGATGTCGATGCGCGCCGCGCTCGACGACCTCGCCGCGAGCGAGGGCGCCCGCAAGGTGGCGGTGCTGGGCGACATGCTCGAGCTGGGCGGCGAGGAGCGCCGGCTGCACCGCGAGATCGGGGCCTACGCCCGCGCGCGCGGGGTCGACCTGCTGCTCACGGTGGGCCCGCGCGCAAGTGAGATGGGTAAGGAGGAGGTGGGGGAGGGGGCTGTCTACTCCGCCCCCGACGCCGCGGAGGCGGCGAAGCTGCTGGAGAGACTGCTGTGTGCGGGCGATGTCGTGCTGGTCAAGGGCTCGCGCGGCATGCAATTGGAGCGAGTCGCGCAGCTGCTCAAAGCAGACCTCGCAGGTGGCCATTCGCCGGGATCGAGCCGGCAGCGATCGGATGTGCCGGGTGCAGGCGTGTCCGGGTCGCAGACGGTCGAGCAGAGCAGGAGCGGCTGAATGGGCCGCGTCCTGATCGGGGGGACGGCGGCGCTGCTGATCTGTATCTTCCTCAGCCCCAAGTTCATCGAGTTCCTACGGCTGCGCGAGTTCGGCCAGCACATCCGCGAGGAGGGCCCCGAGGGGCACCGCGAGAAGGCGGGGACGCCGACGATGGGCGGGGTGATCATCTTCATCGCGGTGGCGATCCCGTTCCTGATCCTCACCGGCTATGAATGGCGCGCGCTGGGGGTGTTCGGCACGGCGCTGGCGTGCGCGCTGCTGGGCTTCGCCGACGACTACACCAAGATCGTGCGCCGCCGCTCGCTGGGCCTGCGGGCGCGCACCAAGCTCGCGGTGACGATCGCGATCTCGCTCGCGCTGTGGTTTGTCGCGACCCACGAGGCCCACCTGCAGAGCACGCTGCGCCTGCGCTTCGTCGACTACACGGTCGATCTTGGCCCCTTCTACCCGCTGCTGATCTACCTCGTCGTCGCCGGCACTACCAGCGCGGTCAACCTCACCGACGGCCTCGACGGCCTGGCGGCGGGCTGCGCGGCGATCGTGCTGCTGGCGTACATCGGCATCACGTTCATCACCTCCGAGTACAACGTCTCCAACCAGTACGAGCTCTCGATGCTCGCCGCCTGCTTCGTTGGGGGCTGTATCGGCTTCCTCTGGTTCAACGCCTTCCCGGCGACGATCTTCATGGGGGACACCGGTGCGCTCGGGCTCGGCGGCGCGATCGCGGGCCTTGCGGTGATGACCAAGACCGAGGTGCTGCTGATACTGCTCGGGGGGATCTTCGTGTTCGAGGCGCTCTCGGTGGTGATCCAGGTGGCCTACTTCCAGTGGCGCCACAAGCGCGTCTTCCTGATGGCGCCGATCCACCACCACTTCGAGCTGCGCGGCTGGTCGGAGACGAAGATCATCCTGCGCTTCTGGATCATCGCCGCGATCTGCTGCGCGATCGGCTTCACGATCTATCGGCAGAGCCTTGGGTGAGGCCGGCCCGTCCGGCACGATGAGCTCATCGTCCCCAATCCCTGGCCTTGGCGCAAGCGCGAGCGCCAAATCGGGGAGGGCGGCGCGGTGAGCGCTCGTCCACCGATCCCCTCGGGGCCCTACCTGATCGTGGGGCTCGCCCGCTCGGGGGTCGCGGCGGCGAGCATGCTCGGCGCGCGCGGGGAGCGGGCGATCGGCGTGGACACGGGCACGCCGCCGGGAGCACAGGCGCTTGCGGCGCAGGGCGTCGAGCTGCACCTGCGCGACGACGGCCTCGCGCAGCTGGAGCGGGTCGGCGCCGTGGTCAAGAGCCCGGGGGTGCCCGCGCGGGCGCCCGTCATCGCCGAGGCCCGCGCGCGCGGCCTGCCCGTGCTCGGCGAGCTGGAGCTGGCGTGGCGGCTGCTGCCC
This sequence comes from Solirubrobacteraceae bacterium, assembly GCA_049510515.1. Lineage (GTDB taxonomy): Bacteria > Actinomycetota > Thermoleophilia > Solirubrobacterales > Solirubrobacteraceae > Palsa-744. Next base: position 19,004 of record JBEKYV010000004.1, read on the forward strand.
AACGACTTCATCGCCGTGACGGGCACCAACGGCAAGACCACGACGGTGGAGCTGATCGGCCACATCCATCGCGTAGCCGGCCTGCCGGTCGCGGTCGCCGGCAACGTCGGCACGGCGCTGAGCAGCCTGGTAGGAAGGCTGGACGAGCAGGCCACGATCGTTTGCGAGACCTCCTCCTTCCAGCTGGAGGACACGCTCGCCTTCGCCCCGCAGGCGACGGTGCTGCTCAACATAACCCCCGACCACCTCGATCGCCACGGGACGCTCGAGGCCTACCGCGAGGCGAAGCTGAGGATCTTCGCGAACCAGGGGGCAGGGGGCGTGGCGGTGCTCCCGGTCGCGCTCGCCGGGATCCAGCTGCCGCCGGGCGTGCGACGGGTCTGCTTCGACGCCGACCCGCACCCGGACGTCGCCGCCCCGCGCCTGCGCGGCGAGCACAACCGCCAGAACGCGATGGCCGCCGCGGCGGTGTGTCTCGCGCGGGGAATCGACCTTGACGCGGTGCGCGAGGGCATGCGCACGTTCGTGGGAGTGCCCCACCGCCTGCAGGAGGTGGGGGCTCGCAACGGGGTGGTGTACGTCAACGACTCGAAGGCCACCAACGTCGCAAGCACGCGCGTCGCGCTGCAGGCCTTCCCCGAGGGCGGCGTCCACCTGATCCTCGGCGGCCAGGGCAAGCGCCAGGACTTCGCCCCACTGCGCGAACCCGTGGCGGCGAGTTGCCGCGGGGTGTACCTGATCGGCGAAGACGCCCCATCGATCGCCGCGGCGCTGGAGGGCGTGGCGGTGCGGGTGGGGAAGGCGGCGCGGGAGGGGACTGTGTTGCGGGAGGGGACAGCGGCGCGGGAGGGGGCCGCGTCGCGGGAGGGTACGGCGATCCCGCTGCACGAATGCGGAGATCTGGAGCGGGCTGTGGCGGTGGCCAGCGCCGCGGCAAGCGCCGGCGAGACGGTGCTGCTCTCCCCGGCCTGTGCCAGCTTCGACCAGTTCGCCGACTTCGAGGCGCGGGGCGAGCGGTTCTTGAAGCTGGTCGGGGAGATCATGTAGACTCCGAAGTGGTATGGGGTTGATGATGCGTACGGCGATGTACACCGAAGGGGGTCTCTGCTGATGTTGCGTCCACTTCGTTGGCTGATAGCGACTGCAGGAGCCTCACTGGTCTTCGCCGTGCTGCCAGCCGCGGCGGCGGCTGCCTCGCAGCCCTCGATCGAATGGACCTCCGCCTGGAGCCTGACGACGACCGACGCGACAATCGGAGCGGGGATCGACGTCGAAAACCTGGAACACGGTGTCTACTACCAGTTCCAGGTCGTAACGAACACGAGCGAATACCTGTCCGAAATCGCCTGTCCCCCGCGCGCAAAGCTCAAAGGCACCGACGGATGCGGTCCCGGTCCCGAAGTCGAAGGTGCCCTGCCGATCGGCTTCATTCCAGGCAACGCGATGGGGCCGGCCAAATCCCAGTCTGTCAGCCTCGACCTGGCCAGCGCCGGCATGACGCTGAAACCGGGCACGACCTATCACTACCGCGTGCTCGCTGCCAGGAGGGTGCAGACCGAAGATACGCTCCAGTGGGAACCCCCGGTGGTGGTCGGCCCCGACCAGACGTTCACGACGCCCGCCGCCGAAGCGCCGACGGTCGAAGCCGAGTCCGCCTCGCATGTGACCTCGACCGATGCGACGCTGGAAGCGACGATCAACCCGCAGGCCGCTGAACGAGGGGCCCTCTACCAGTTCCAGCTCGTCACCGAACCGAGCAAGTATCCAACCGAATTCACCTGTCCGGCCGCACATCGCGTGTTTTGCCCGCAGGATGGGGGGCTCGTCGGCGAAGGCGAAGAAGGTTTGCCGCTTGGCAAGACCGCCCCTGGCGTCGACGGGCAGGGCGTGAGCCTCGATCTCGCTCACGCGGGGCTGACGCTGAAGCCGGGCACCACCTACCACTACCGGGTCATCGCGGCCCGCTTCCAGCAGGAGGAAGAGGGCTGGGGCTGGGAGGGCCCGATCGTGTATGGGCCCGACCAGACGTTCACCACGGCTCCGGCCAATGGGCCGGCGATCGAGTCGGTGTCGGTTTCGCACATCACGAAGACCGACGCGACGCTCGAAGCGACGATCGACACCGAGGGGCTGTCGACCAGCTACGAATTCCTGCTGTGGTCTTCGCCGTGCAGTCACCATGGAGATGGATGTGAACTGCTGATCGACATCCCACTGCCGACCGGGCTGCTGCTGGGC
>JBEKYV010000040.1:0-13174 GCA_049510515.1 Solirubrobacteraceae bacterium
GTCGCCGGTGCGAAGCTCGGTGAAGGAGCGCAGCGCGCCACGGCGCGGCCGGCCGTCGGCGCTGAGGTCCGGCCGCTCAGCCCGTCGGCGGCGCATGAGACGGTGCTCTGGGAAGACGGCGAGCTTCAGCGAAGGCGCGATGAAGCCCTCGCGTAGCGAGGCGGCGGCGAAGCGCAGGGAGGCCTCCATCGGCGCGGCCGATACGTCCACCCCGGCTAGGCGCGGAACCAGCTCTGGCGCAGAGCCCTCCGCCGACGCGGCTGCGGCTCGGTCCGCCGGCGCACCGGCCGCCGCCAGCCACGTGGCTTTCAGACGCGCGAGGTTGTACGCCGCGCGCTCGCCCTCGCCACGATGGGGGAAGGTCACAACCGTGCGGTAGCCGGAGCGCACGAGCTTCTCCAGCTGCGGCTCAGCTTCGGCCAACGAGCGCGCGGCGGTGTCGGCCGACTGCGCGCGCAGCTGCAGCTCCTGGTCGGCGGCGAGCGAGGAGAGCCAGATGCGCGTGTTCCGCTCGAGCGCTGCCCGTACCTCGCCGGGGCTCACGTACAAGTGGTGGGCGTCGGCGTCGTGGAAGGCGGCACACACGTCGCTCCAGTGGTCGTGCAGCACCGGGTCGAGCTCCTCCTCGGCGGCGACGATCACCTCGATCCCCGCGCCCAACAGGTCCAGCAGCGCCCCAAAGCGCTCGACCGGCAGCAGCTCGGCGATGTCGGGGCGCTCGCTCGCGTCCTCCAGCGCAGCGATCTCCGCCAGCTCGCGGTACTCGGCCGCGAGCTCCGCCGCGGGTGCGATCTCGACCTCCTCCACCTCGCCCAACGAGCGCTGCGTAAACGTCGAGAACCAGCGCAGCGATTCGATCTCCACGTCGAACATATCCACGCGCACGGCCCGCTCCTCGGTGGCGGGGAAGATGTCGAGGATCCCGCCCCGCATCGCGAACTGACCCCGCTCCTCCACCTGGTCGGCGTGTTCATACCCCGCCGCCACCAGCTCGTTGGCGCACTCCTCCAAATCGAGCAGCTCGCCGCGGCGCAGCGTGAAGGAGCGCGGGCGCAGCGCAGGGTCGGGCACCTTCTCCGAGAGCGCCACGGCGGAGACGACGACGACTGGAGGCTCGCCCACCCGCTCGGCCGTGGACTCCTCTGCCAGCAGCGCGTCCAGCGCGGCCACCCGCAGCCCGATCAGGTGTGCCGGTGGGGTCAGGTGGGATTCGTAGGTGACTCCGCGCGAGGGGTAGTAACGCACCCGCCGCGGCGCCAACCACGCGCGCAGGTCGCTTGCCAGCTCGCGCGCCGCGCGGTCGTCGCCGACTACCACCAATGTCGGTCGCGGGCCGACAGATCTCGTGGCCCCCGGCTCGGCCACACCACCGCCGGAGCCGATCTCGGCGAGGCCGGCGATCAAGTAGGGGCGCAGCGAGGCCGAGACGAATGCGTGGCCTCCCTCGCTCGCCAGCCGTGCCGCGCCGGGGTCGTCCTGCGCCAATCCCAACAGCGGGCGCAGGCTCATCCCCGGCCACCGTCGCCGTCCGCCGACCCCTCCTCGCCCACCAGCCGCTCGACCTCGTCGGCCGCGTGCGCCACCAGCTCGCGTACCTCCTCGGGGCGCTCGCGGAAGCGGCCGAGGACGTGCGCGGAGACGATCTCCGGATCGGTGGAGTCGGGGCGCCCGACACCGACGCGCACCCTCCAGAAGTCTGGGCCACCCAGCTCCCGCTTGAGCGACTTCAACCCGTTGTGTCCCGCCAGGCCGCCGCCGAGACGCGTGCGCACCTCGCCGAAGGGGATGTCGATCTCATCGTGCACCGCCATCACGCGCTCCAGCGCCAGCTTGTAGGAGCCGCGTGCGGGTCCGGCCGAGCGGCCTGCCTCATTCATGAATGTCTGGGGCCACAGAACCGCCACGCGAGGACCTCCGGGGCCGGTACGCCCCTCGGCGAGCAGCGCTCGGAAACGCGGTTTGGCGCGCGGCAGGTCCCATCGCTCGGCTAGCTCGTCGGCGACCATGAAGCCCACGTTGTGACGCGTGCGCGCATATTCCCTGCCGGGGTTGCCAAGCCCCACTATCAGCCAGTCTGCGGGCGGGCCACCGGACCCCCCGGCCCCGCCGCCGCGAGCACGGCCGATACCGGCGAAAGGTCGCCGCAGAAGGGTACTACTCCTCGGAGGCGCCGCCCTCGGCGCCCTCGGCCTTCTCGGCCTCGCCGACGACTTCGGTCTCCGCCTCGATCTCGGTGGCCGTTTCGCTCTGCAGGCGCGGCGGCGTGAGCGTCGCCAGCACCGTCTCCTCCGGCGGGTCCAGCAGCGTGACGCCCGCGGGAGGCGTGACCGCGGCGAGCATCAGCGTCTCGCCGATGCTCATCTCCGCGACACTGTGCACGATCGACTCCGGGATTCCCCCCGGCAGCGCTTCGATGTTCAGCTCGCGCGTGATCTGCTCGAGCACGCCGCCTTCGCGGACGCCGGGAGACTCCTCCAGGCCCGTCAGCTCCAGCGCGACCACCGCCTGGATCGGCTTGTCAAGACGCACCCGCAGCAGATCCACGTGCACCGTCTCCCCGCGCACCGGGTGGCGCTGGGCTTCCTTGAGCACCACCGGGGTGGGGGCGCCGCCGTCGATGCTCAGGTCGAGCACGGCTCCCGCCTTGGCCAGCGCGAGGCGCAGCTCGCGGGCGTCAACCTCGAAGCTCAGCGGCTGCTCGTCGCCGCCATAGAGAATCCCGGGCACGCGGCCGTCACGGCGCGTGCGCCGTGCCGCGCGCGAGCCGTCGGGCTGGCGGGCGCTTACAACGAGCTGGGTTGTGGTCTGGTCGGCCATGTCGCGGGGAGAGGACTTTAGCAATCAGGCGGTTCGGAGCCTCGCGGGGCGCGTGGACCAGCTGGTTGGAGGTCAAAAAGCATGCTCTGTTGGGTGTAGACCAGGTGGTGGGGCCCCGAAAAGTAGATGCATACCATCCCCGGGGCACAGCATCTAAGTTTTTTAGCCTAGACCACTTTACAAAATGAAGTGGTCTAGCTAAAAAAGTTTGTTCTCTTGCACGCAGACCAGGTGGTTGGGGTCGCAATGAATGTTCTTTCGCCCGCGTCGGCCAGCTGGCAAGACCCTCAGAACAGCTGGTTCTCGCCGCCGAACACCTCGCTGACCGAGTCGTCGGTGAAGATCCGCCGGATCGAGTCGGTGAGCAGGTCGGCGCAGGGGAGCACGCGGATGTTCTCGGGACGCTCGGGCGAGACCGGGATCGTGTCGGTCACCACGATCTCCTTCAAGCCGCAGGCCACCAGGTTCTCGAATGCGGGGCCCGAGAAGACGCCGTGGGTGGCGGCCGCATAAACGCTCTTGGCGCCCGCTTCGTAGACGGTTTGGGTAGCCGCCGCAAGCGTCCCCGCGGTGTCGATCATGTCGTCGACGATCACCGCCGTCTTATCCCGCACATCACCAATCACGTAGCCGATCTCGGCGACTTCCTGGGCGGGGCGCTCCTTGTCGAGGATCGCGAGCTCGGCCCCGATCTTGGAAGCGAATTTCTTGTTGAGCTTGACCCGGCCGGCATCCGGCGCCACCACCACGAGGTCGGAGAGGCCGAGGTCCTCGAAGTACTGGGTGAGCATGAATAGCGCGGTCATGTGGTCGACCGGTTTCTGGAAGAAGCCCTGGATCTGGCCGGCGTGCAGGTCCATCGTCAGTACCCTGTCGGCCCCCGCCGCCTCCAGCATCCGCGCCACCAGGCGAGCGGAGATCGGCTCGCGCGGCGCGGACTTCTTGTCCTGGCGGGAGTAGCCAAACCAGGGGGTGACCGCGATCACCCGGTGTGCGGAGGCGCCGACGGCCGCGTCGATCATGAACAGCAGCTCCATCAGCGAGTCGTTGGCCGTCACCCCCGTGTGGGGGTTGCCACAGGTGGACTGCACGATGAATACGTCGGCGCCGCGGATCGATTCGTCGTAGCGGCAGTACACCTCGCCGTTGGAGAACGTCTTCAGCGTCACCGGGCCGAGATCCATCTGCAGCTTGTCGGCGATGTCCACCGCCAGCTGCGGGCTGGCGCGCCCGGCGAACAGCATCAGCCGCTTGTTGTAATCGATCGGCAGACTGGTGGCGGCGCTCGCGCGTGTGTCCATCGCGCTCATTGCTCCTCGGAGTGTAAAGCGCTCTCACGACGTTCGGCGTACCCCTCGCGATTCTGCTGACGCGCACGCGCCACGCCGAGTGCCCCGGGAGGGACGTCGTCGACGATCACCGAGCCCGCCGCTGTATAGGCGTCGTCACCGACTGTCACCGGGGCAACCAACGCGGTGTCCACCCCTCCGCGTACGCGCTTACCGATCGTCGTGCGGTGCTTTGCGTGGCCGTCGTAGTTGGCGGTGATCGTGCCGGCACCGAGGTTGGCGCGCTCCCCGACGTCGGCGTCGCCGATGTAGGAGAGGTGCGGGACCTTCGCCCCCGGCCCGATCACCGAGTTCTTCACCTCCACGAAGGTCCCCACCTTCGAGCCCTCCCCCAGCACCGCATCGGGGCGCAGGTAGGCAAATGGGCCCACGCTCGCGCCGGGCCCAACCACGGCCCGCTCCAGCCACGAGACCCGCACCGTCGCCCGCTCGCCGATGTGGGAGTCGATCGCGGTGGTGTGCGGCCCAACCGTCGCGTGCTCCGCGATCTGAGTGTTGGTGGCAGTCGTATGCGGCCCTACGATGGCGCTCGTGCCGACCTCCGTGCGGCCGCGCAGGGTGGTGCCGGGCTCGATTCGTGCGTCCGCGCCGATCTGCACCTCGACATCCACCCAGGTCGCAAGCGGGTCCACGACCGTCACTCCCGCGCGCATGTACCGCTCGAGGATCGCGCGCTGCGCGAGCGCCCGCACCTGGGCGAGCGCGACTTGGTCGTTGACACCAAGCACAAGGTGTGGGTCATCGACGGCGTGGGCGAACACCGCGGCGCCGTCGGCGCGCAGCAGATCGAGCACCTGCGGCAGGTACAGCTCGCCCTGGGCGTTGTCGGCGCTCAAACGGGGCAGCGCCGACAACAGCGCCTCGCCGGCGAACGCGTATATGCCGGTGTTGACCTCCCTGATCTCGAGCTCCGCCGCGGTGGCGTCCCCCACCTTCTTGGTCTCGACCACGCGCGCTACCGCGCCGTGCTCGTCGCGCACCACGCGGCCGTAGCCTCGGGCATCGTCCAGCACGGTGGTGGCCATCGTCGCCACGGCCCCACTCGCCTCGTGGGCCGCCACCAGCTCGGCGATCGCCGTGGCGCTCACCAGCGGCACGTCACCGCTCAGCACCACCACCGCCGCCGCAGGGTCGATCGCCTGCGCGGCCGCGATCACCGCGCCGCCGGTGCCGTTGGAGACGGGTTGCACCACCAGCTCGACGCCCTGCGGGAGCACCTCCGCCAGCGGTCGAGCCGGTGAGTCGACCACCACCACCTTGCCCGCTCCAGCCTCCAGCGCCGCGACCACCGGCCACAGCCCCATCGGCCGGCCACAGATCTCGTGCAGCACCTTCGGCACGGCGGAGCGCATGCGCGTCCCCTGCCCGGCTGCCAGCACAACTACTGTGGGCGCGCTCATAGCTCACACCATCGGCATTGGGGGGCAGGGACTCGAACCCCGATTCTCAGGACCAAAACCTGATGTCCTGCCATTGGACGACCCCCCAGCGGGTTGAGATCGTCTACGCGCAGACGCGTAGCGGCAAGAGTTGTTGCAAGGGCCCTTTCACCTGCAAAACAAGCATCTCCTGCATCTTACCCGGTTGACCGGCCGAGCACCTACCAAAGGCGCCGAGAGCTTTGAAGGCGCGACAAACCCTATCCCCGCCGCCCCGACCCCCGCGGCACGCGCCCCGCGCCGGCGCCGGCCTCCGAGGCGGGGCCGCCGGTGTGGGCGATGCCCAACACCCGCATCGCCTTCAGCCCGAGCGAGAGCTTCTCGCGTCCGTCGCTGGAGCCGACGTCGAGACCGGAGAGCTCGCGCACGCGCTCGAGGCGGTAGTAGATCGTGTGACGGTGGGTGAACAGGCGCTGAGCGGTGCCCGCCACGTTGCCGTCGGCGTCGAGGAAGGTCTCCAGGGTGTGCACCAGCTCGGTCTCGTACTGCTCGTCGTAGGCGACCAGCGGCTCCACGGTCTCGGCGTAGAAGCGCTGCAGCTCAAGGGGGTTGTCGCTCATCGTGGAGAGCAGCAGCCGGTAGGCGCCGGTCTGCTCAAACGCCAGCGCGGGGTGGTCGGGATCGAGTCCTCCCCCGCCGCCGCCCTCGGCAACGTTGGCCGCGAGCAGCGCCTCGCTGGCGGCGCGCGGCAGGTCGGAGGGATCCTCGGCGATGCGGCTGCGCCCCACAGCAAAGGTGCACCCGGGCAGTCCGGCCTGCAGCTCGCGCAGCACCGAATCGGCGGCGCGCGCGGCGACCGCCTCCTCGGCGCCGGGCACCAGCAGCAGCACTTCCGCGCCGGTCGCGCCGCCGCCCAGCCCGACCCAGCCCTCGGGGCCGGGCGAGCGGCCTCGCGCCACGGGAGCACCACCAGCCGTGGGGGCGGCGGCCGCACCCGACACTCCACCCCGGGGCGCACCCCCCCGTGTCACACCCGGGGTCTCACGCTCGGTGAGTGCGGCGATCGAGCGGCTCACCACGGCGCGGGCGCCTCGCTCGGCGACCGCCCGCACACGCGAGCGCCAGCCATCCTCGATCGGCGCCTGGGGGTGGGCGCGGGCGACGATCATGCTGGCGCCGTCCTGGAGCTCCAGCGACAGCTCGCGCCCGCGCGCCAGCAGCTCCTCGCTGTTGCTGAGCTCGCGGGCGAGGATCGCGCGCAGGAAGTCGGCGGCCGCGTTCTCGGAGGCACGGCCGGGGGCGCGCACGCGCTCGACCTCGGAGGCGATCATCGTCACCAGCAGTCGCTGCATCGAGGCGGAGGGCTCGGCGCGGGCGCGCACGTGCAACGACCCCACCACGGCGTCGGCGACCCGCAGCGGCAGGCTGCTCACGCCGTCGCCACCCGCCAGCAGCGAGCGCTCCTCCGCGGGCGAGCGGGCCGCCACCGCCAGCGTCCCCCCCTGGGCGTCGGTGACGGCGAGGCTGGCATCGAGCGCGCGCGCGGCGGCGCGCACCACCTCGGGCAGCCCGGCGCCCGACTCGACCGCCTCGGTGACGGCATCGAGGGCAGAGATCTCGGCCATCGGAGTCAGACCCAGAAGTAGACGACGGCAAGCCCGCCGGCCACGCCGATGCCGACGAGCACCCCGAGCACGTACAGCGAGAGGAAGCTCGCCGCCAGGCGCTCCCAGATGCGCGAGTAGGCCGACCAGGCGGGGGCGAGGATCAGGCCGATGAACAGCGCGAGGCTGAACACTCCTGCGCAGGCGGCGATGAGATAGGTGACGTCGGTTTCGGTCATTGGCTTCTAATTGTTACCCACAGCGCGGGCGTCCGCTGAGCGCCATTCATCGCGAGCCGGTGGGTGGCGGGATCTTCAGGTCGCGGCAGATCTTGCGGGCAAGTGGCCAGGGGATCTCGCGGTGGCGTGGGAGGGCTGAGGAGCGTTCTGGGTCGAAGCCCCAGTAGCTGTGGCGCCCGCCCTCCCGCAGCGGCCCGGCTCCGTGCTCGCGTAGATGGCGTTCTAGGTCGCGGCGCTTCACGCGGCGATCGTCAGCTCAAGCGGCTCGCTGTCTGGTGCTGGCTCGTCGAGCGCATGCTCGCCGAAGCGCAGATCGAGGATGCCGTGCAGCGCGTCGATCACATTTTCGCGTGCCTCGGCGCGGCTGTGGCCCTGGCTGTGGGCGCCAGGGACCTCGGGAATCGATGCGACGATCCAGTCGTCGCCACCATCCTCGTAGACGATCGTCAAACGCAACGTCCCGCTCATGCTTGACACGGTAGCGCCTCCGCGGCAAGCGGCACGGGCACGCGCTCCGCCAACGAGCGGGTAGCCGCGCGTGCCCGGGCGGGGCCACGAGATCCGGCGTAAAGACCGAGCACCGTGGGACCAGAGCCGCTCACGAGTACCATATCGGCGTTCGTCGCCCGAGCCTCCAATAGAGCGGCGTCGATCTCGGGGCAGAGAGAGCGCGCGGCATCTTCAAGGTCGTTGCGTAGGAGCCCCGCGGGCGGCAAGGGGGAGCCGTCGGCGAGCGCGTCGGCGAGCGCGCGGTGGGCACCCTCGAGCTCTGCCCGCTCCCGCGCGAGGCCCATGTGGTCGGCTTGCGCATATACATTTGTGGTGGATAGAGGACTTGCGGCAGGCAGCACGAGCACCCCCAAGGGGACGATCGGATCAGGCAGCGCCTGCAACTCCTCCCCGGCCCCGCGGGCCAGCCACCGCCCGGGGCGCACCTGCGCAGGGACGTCGGCGCCGAGCGTGCGGGCAATCTCGTCGAGGAGCGCACGATCGCCCAAGCCCGACGCGGCGGCAGCAAGCCGCAGCGCGGCGGCGGCGTCACCCGAGCCACCGCCCAGGCCGGCGGCAACCGGGACGCGCTTGACGATGTGCAGTTGCAGCGGCGGCGCATCCCAGCCGGTGGCGGTCCGAAACGCAGCTAGTGCGGCGGCGGCGAGGTTCTCGGCGGGCGGGGGAGGGGGGTCACCAAGACCAGGGCACACCACGACATCGCCGCCCGCGTCGGGGTTGGGCGCGGCTGAAAGCGTAAGCTCGTCAGCCAACGAGATCGACTGCATCACGGTCGTTAGCTCGTGGCGGCCGTCTGCACGAATGGGGCCCACGAAGAGACCGAGGTTGATCTTCGCGAGGGCCAGCGTATGCAGCGGCAGGGCGCTCACAGACCCAACGCCTCCCCAAGCGCTACGAACTCTTGTGGGGACAGCCGCTCGGCACGCACATCCGCAGGATGCCCCAACTCGACGAGCGCGTTGCGGATCTCCTCGCGTCCTGGTCCCACCCCAGCCAGCGTCAACGAGCGCGCCAGCGCCTTACGACGGTGAGCAAAGGCCGCGCCCACCAAGCGGCGCACCCCGGGCGCTGCCGCGCTGCCCGTGCGCACAACCTTGACGAGCACCGAATCCACGTTGGGCACAGGTTGGAACACAGTTCTGGGAATTGCCCGCACGACCCTCACCTCTCCCGCCAGCTGTGCCAGCACCGAGCTCACCCCGTAAACCCCACTGCCAGGCCCCGCCGCCAACCGCTCCCCCACCTCGCGTTGCACCATCACCACCCACATCCGCAGGTCCGGCAGCTCCTCGATCGTGCGCAGCACCACCCCCGCGGCGATTCCGTAGGGGAGGTTGGCGACCACCTTGCTCGGGATTGGCTCCATTTCAGCCAAATTCACCCGCATTGCATCGCCCCACCAAATCGTCACATTCTCAAACTTCGCGAGGCGCTCCTCCAACACCGAGCGCAGCCGCTCGTCCACCTCCACCACGTGCACCCACTGGACACTCGGCGCCAGATAGTTCGAGAGGATTCCCTCGCCCCCGCCGATCTCCAATACCACGTCCTGCGCCGAGAGCTCGCTCGCCCGTCCGATCACGCCGAGGATGTTGGGATCGCGCAGAAAGTTCTGACCCAGCTCCCTGCTGCGCCGTCGCGCTCTCACCATCCGAACACGCGCGCGGCTGTTGCGCTCACCACAGCCCCCAACCCCTCCTCCGAAACACCCCGCAGCTCGGCGAGGAAGGCGGCGGTGTGTGTCACGAACGCCGGTTGATTGGGGTGCTTTCGCACCCGCTGCGGCGTGAGGTAGGGGGCGTCGGTCTCGACCAGCAGGCGCTCGTCTGGCACCCGCTGAGCGGCGGCGGCGAGGTCGGCGGCGCTTTTGTAAGTGAGGTTGCCCGCGAAGGAGATCGCATAGCCGCGCTCCAAGCACTCCTCCAGATGTGAGGGCATCGAGAAGCAATGCATCACCACGCTCACCCCCTGCGCCTGCGCGGCGAGCTGGTCGAGCGTGTCTTGCTCGGCGGCGCGCGAGTGGATCACGAGCGGCTTGCCCAGCTCGCGCGCCAGCTCGATCTGCGCGGCGAACGCGCGCTCCTGGTCGGCGCGGGGCGCGTAGTCGCGGTAGTAGTCCAGCCCCGTCTCCCCGATCGCCAAACAGCGAGGGTGGGCGGCGAGCGCGTGCAGCTCCTCAAGGGCGGCATCGTCGAAGCCTGTCGCGTAGTTGGGGTGACGGCCAACCGCGGCGTACACCTGCGGAAACGCCTCCGCCGCCGCCAGCGCCGCGCGGCAGGAGGCGCCTGCCGTGCCGACGGTGAGGATCCGCGTCACCCCCGCCTGCTCCGCCGCCGCCACCAGCTCCGTGTCGGGGGGCTCGCAGAGGTCGAGGTGGGTGTGGCTGTCGATCATCGTGGGCCGCGTTGCCAGTGGTTGTTTTTTGGGATTGGGGAGGGGCTCGGGTTGTGCGGTGGGGCGCTCACTGCCTGGGAAAGAGGGGTTGGAGCTCGCCCACGGGGGGGGCTGTGGCGGGAGATCCGGCCGCCATGCCGGCAGGTGGGCGGGCCCCCAAAAATGCGCCGTCAAGCGTGCGGTCGTCGACGCCCAGCGCATCCAGCAGTTTTTCGGTGCTCGCCGGCAGGTAGGGGATGAGCAGCAGGCTCACCACGCGCACCCCTTCGGCGAGCGAAGCGAGCACGCCATCCAAATCCGCCTGCTTCGCTTCGTGTTTTGCCAACGTCCACGGCGCGCGCTCCTCGACATAGCGGTTGAGGCGCCTTACCCGCTGCCAGATCGCATCGAGCGCCTGTGTGAGCTCGGCTCGGTCGAGCAGCTCGCACACCTGTTCGGCGAGTCCCTCGAAGTCGCCGGCCAGCTCGGGGTCGATCGGCGCCGCGGGCAGCACCCCGTCGCGGTAGCGGCGCACCATCGCCAGCGTGCGGCTGGCGAGGTTGCCGTACTCGTTGGCCAGCTCGCTCTCGTAGCGCTGCTCAAAGGCGGTCGTTGACACCGAGCCGTCCTGGCCGAAGGGCACGTCGCGCAGCAGGTAGAAGCGCAGTGCATCCGCCCCGAAGCGCTCGATCACGGCGAACGGGTCGAGCACATTGCCCAGCGACTTGCTCATCTTCTCGCCTTCCATCAGCAGGTAGCCGTGGACGAACAGGCGATGCGGGAGCTCCAAGTCGGCGGCCAGCAGCAGCGCCGGCCAGTAGATCGCGTGAAAGCGCAGGATGTCCTTCGCGATCAGGTGGTAGTCGGCCGGCCAGAAGGTGTCGGTGAGGTCGTCCTCGCGGGCATAGGAGAGCGCCGAGTAGTAGTTGAGCAGCGCGTCAAACCACACGTAGAAGACGTGCTCGGGATCCCACGGCACCGGCACCCCCCAGGTGAGCTTGTGGCGCGTGAGCGGCACGTCGCGCAGGCCTGAGCGGATGAACGAGAGCGCCTCGTTGTAGCGGCTGCGCGGGGCGACGAAATCCTCGCGCTCGGCGTACAACCGCTCCAGCTGCTCCTGGAAGGCGGAGAGCTTGAAGAAATAGTTGTCCTCCTGTTCGCGCACAAGCTCGATGTGATGGATCGGGCAGCGCTTGCCCTCCTCGATCTCGTTCTCCGCCTTGAAGTCGGCGCAGCGCGGGCAATACCACCCTTCGTAGGTGCCCTTGTACACGTACCCGTTCTCGTGCACCCGCCCGAGGATCTCCTGTACCTTCGCCATGTGCTGGGGGTCGGTGGTGCGGATGAAGAAGTCGTTGGAGGCCCCCAGCCGCGGCGCCAGCGCACGGAAGCGCTCGGCGTTGCGATCCGCCAGCTCTTGGGGCTCGATCCCGAGCGCGTGCGCCGCGTCGGCGACCGGCTCGCCGTGCTCGTCGGTGCCGGTCAGGAAGAACACCTGCTCGCCGCGCTGGCGGTGGTGGCGGGCCAGCACGTCGGCGGCGATCGTCGTGTACGCGTGCCCGAGGTGGGGCGCCGCGTTGACGTAGTAGATCGGGGTCGTCACGTAGAAAGATGACATCGCTCGCCCAGGCTACTGGCTGGCACCGTCACTTCAGTCGATCCGGCGAGGGAGCTCCCGCCTAATCGGCGGCGCCGGCGCCATCCTTCCGGGCAGCTCGAGAGCCGTAAACGGCGCCCGCCGCCCCCACCACCAGCACGACCTCCCCCTTGGGGGGACGCTCGCGGTAGCGCGCCGCCAGCTCGGCCGCCGACCCGCGCGCGACTTCCTCGTGGAGCTTGGTCAGCTCGCGGCAGACGGCCACGGGGCGCCCCGGATCGGCCAGCGCGAGCATCTCGAGCGTGGCGGCGAGGCGCTTGGGGGATTCAAACGCCACCAGCGTCTCGGAGGCATCCACCAGCAGGCGTTCGCGCTGGCCACGCTTGCGCGGCAGAAACCCCACAAAGCACCAGCGGGCCGCTGGCAGGCCGGAGGCGACGAGCGCCACCGGCACCGAGCTGGCCCCCGGCAGCACCTCCACCGCGACACCTGCCGCCAGGCACTCACGCACCAGCAGGAAGCCGGGGTCGGACACCACCGGCATGCCGGCGTCGCTAACCAGCGCAACCGTCTCGCCGGCATCGACCCGCGCCACCAGCTCGGGGAGGCGCGCGCGTTCGTTGTGCTCGTGCAGGCTCACCAGCCGCGCCGCGCGAATCCCGTGGCGATCGAGCAGGATCCGCGTATGGCGCGTGTCCTCGCAGGCGAGCACGTCGGCCTCGCCCAACACTCGCAGCACCCGCAGCGTCACATCTTCGAGATTGCCGATCGGCGTGGGGCACACGAGGAGTCGCCCTGCCGCTCGCCCGTCTGCAGGCGCCCGCCCAACGTGCGCAACGTGCGCGTCATCGCCGGGCATTGGGCCAATATAGAGAGCGTCGATGGCAGAGGAGACCGACCCCAAGCCGCAATACACCCGCTACCGCGCGGGGCGCAAGCCGCCTCGCCCAGTCCCTGGGGCTGTCGGTGTGGACGGGCCGGCCCGGAGCCGTGGAGGCAGCCTGTTAGAAGAAGGTCGAGGCAGCCCACCGGCTGGTCGAGGCGGCCCACCGGCCGGTCGAGGCGGCCCACCGCAGCCGCGGCGCCCGGGCACCGCGGCGCCTGGCGCACGGCCCTCCTGGTGGCGGCGGATCACCCCCAAGCGCGCCGTACTCGGACTGCTCGCACTGCTCGTCGGGTGGGTGGTGCTGTCGCTCGTGCTGTTTCTCGCCAGCTCTCACTTCCGGCGCATCTCCCCACCGGCCAACGTCGCCGGCCAGCTCGAATCGGCCGGTCCGCTGCTCACCTCCGCCAACAACATCCTCGT
>JBEKYV010000400.1:0-3729 GCA_049510515.1 Solirubrobacteraceae bacterium
GTGACCACCGAGACGAGCGCCTGCACGCCCATGATGCTCTTGGCGATCGGGGTGAGCGGCATCGTGTCGGTGGGCGAGAAGGCGGTGGCGTTGGTGAGCGAGACGTACAGGTAGTCGATGAACTTCGGCCGCCAGTTCGGCGGGTGGATGCGATCGTCGGCCATCTGGGGGAAGAGGAAGTCGGGCGCCCGATCCTTCCCTGCCGCGCGGCGCCCTGGTCCCCCGCGGTCGGTCTCCCAGTACCACAGCGCGAAGATCAGGAAGTTGGTCAGCCAGATCAGCACCCCGGAGGTGATCAGCTGGGACCCGCTCTGCACGTTGCGATGCAGCAGCAGATGGCTGAGTGCACCCAGCGAGTAAATGTTGGCGGCGCTCACGAACGCGGTTAGCCCGAGCGCCACACGCCGCCGGCGGGGATGCTCGTGCTCGAGCTGGCGGGGGGTGGCCATGAACATCCCGAGCAGCAGCGCGGCCTCAAGCGAGGGCACCAGCCAAGGCGGCCCCGCCGTCAGCCGCTTGGGAAGCGCCACCTGCAGCGCAATCGCCGCCAGGATCGTCGCCTGCGCCGGCCAGAAGGGCTCGGAGGCTGGCGGCGGCGGGTAGGGCCGCCCGGGGGGGAGCGCGGAATGGGGGGAGGGCGAGGAGGAAGCCGAAGAGGAGGAGGCCGAGGCCGAAGGAGGTAGAGCGGGGGAGGGCGAGGCCTGGTCCACGGGTGCAGGGTACGGCGCGGATCGGCTGGCACGCTAGCCTGGCTGTGTGGGCATCGAGAACCCCGTGCATCTCATGTTCCTCGCCGCGGTGGCGCTGGTAGTGCTGGGCCCCAAACGCCTCCCCGAACTGACCCGCGCGGCGGGCAAGAGCATCCGCGAGTTCCGCGAGGCGCTCAACGGTGGCGTGGTGGACGAGCCGCCGCCGGTCGGGCAGCTGGTCGAGCCCGAGCCCGAGCGGGAGCCTGAGTAGCTCGACGCCCGGCGGTCCCGTGCGGCGCCGCCGGCGGGGCAACTTGCCGAGCCTGAGCGCAAGCCCGAGTAGCTGACTACCCGCCGCCCCGCCGCCGGCGCGGCAACTTGCCCAGTCTGAGCGCAAGCCCGCGTAGCTGACGCGCCGCCGCCTCGCGGGATAGGTTTCCGAGGTGCGCCTGATCGTGGCCCGCTGCGAGGTCTCCTACATCGGCCGTCTGACGACCGTGCTCCCTGAGGCGGTGCGCCTGCTGATGCACAAGGCGGACGGCACCTTCATGGTGTGGGCCGACGGCGGGGGGCCCAACGTGAAGCCGCTGAACTGGATGACCCCGCCGACGGTGCTCGAACAGGAGACCAACTCGCAGGGCGTGCTGAGGCAGCTGACCGTGCGCAAGCAGCGCCAGGAGGATCGTCTGGAGATCGCCGTCGCCGAGGTGCTCTCCGACATCGAGCACGAGCTGGACACGTTGGTGTCGCTGGAGAAGGAGGGTTTGGAGCGCGAGCTGCAGGAGCTGCTCGCCGACGCGCCGGAATGGTGCGGCGAGGGCTTCCGTTTGGTCCGCCGCGAGTGGCCCACCGACATCGGCCCGGTCGATCTGATGTGCCGCGACGTCGAGGACGAGTGGGTGGCGGTTGAGATCAAGCGGATTGCCACGATCGACGCGGTCGAGCAGCTGACGCGCTACCTGGAGCGCATCCGCCACGACCCCGCGCTCGGCGCCTGCCGCGGAGTGCTCGCCGCACAGCGGATCAAGCCCCAGGCCCGCGTGCTCGCCGAATCGCGCGGGATCGACTGCGTCGAGGTCGATCTAGATGTGCTGCGCGGCGATCGCGAGCCGGAGCTGCGGCTGTTCGCGGCGTAGGGCCGGCGTGGAGCGGTAGTCCTCGACCTCGCTAAAAGCCGAAAGCCGCCCTGCAAGACAAGCGCAACCGCACGGGCCGCTGGGCCACCGCGTTAGGTCAGGGGCTCTCGTCAAGCGATTCCAGCAAGCGAACGTCGGCGAGATCCTGCGGCCTGCCGGCGGCACGCTTCATCTCCAACAGGTCGTCGCGGTGCGCTATCGGGACGGAAAGATCGCCGAGCGGCACTTCGTGCGCGCGAGCTCGCATCTCCTCGAACGATCCGAGGTGGGCGGGAAGGGTGAGCACGTCGAGCGGCCCGTGGGCCGTGATCAAATGCCACTGGTCGCTCGATGCGAGAAGATGAGCGCTGGGCGTCGACTTCGAGCGCTGTCCGTCCGGGCCGAGGATACGGGCGTCCAACTCCCGCAAGGCTGCGGCCAGTCGAGTCACGTTGGTGGTCGACGCCGCGATGACCACATCAAGATCCTGTGTTAGCCGTTGGCCGCCGTGGGCGGCGACGGCGATGCCACCGATGGTCAGGTATTCGACATCGTGTCGCGCAAATGCCCGGAAAAGCTCGCGTGCGTCAAACGGGCTGCGGTGGTCTTCCCGCTCAGTCACCGGCTGGTGCCAGGTCGGCCGGTCATGGCAGCCAAGCCGGCGCGCAGCTCGGCTGCGACCGCGTTCCAGCTGAGTGCCAACTCCAACCGCTCAGACATCGGGCGCTGGCGAGCGGCCAGCACCGCATCGGCATTTGCGAGCGGATCGCGCACGCCGTCTGTGCCGGATGAGCCGGCAACGCGAGGCGCAGGGTCCGACGATGTCATTGCATCAGCGTATCGGTCAGTGGTCGAAATACCGCGAACACGCGCCCATTCTCTCTTTGCACCTCCTGGTGCTCCGGCGCATACCAGGGTACGCTCCGGCAATGACAAACGACGCCGCCCCAACCAAAGATGCTGCGCCTACCGACGCATCCGCCGTCGCCAAAGTCTCCACCCGTGGGCCCGCCGATGCCGCCCCCACCGCCGACCCGCCCGCGGTGCTGACTGAGCGCCGCGGAGGCGTGCTGCTGATCACGCTGAATCGCCCGCAGGTGCGTAACGCCGTCAACGCCGCCGTGGCCGAGGGCGTGGCGCACGCGCTGGAGGAGCTCGACGCCGACGATGAGCTGGCGGTGGGGATCCTCACTGGGGCGGGGGGGTTCTTCTGCGCCGGCATGGATTTGGGGGCGTTCGTGCGGGGGGAATCACCTTGGTTTGGGGATCGCGGCTTCGCGGGCATCGCCCAGCGCTCCGCGCGCAAGCCTTTGATCGCGGCGATCGAGGGCTTTGCGGTGGCGGGGGGCATGGAGGTGGCGCTCGCCTGCGATCTGATCGTCGCCGCGCGGGGCGCCAAGCTTGGCATTCCCGAGGCCAAGCGCTCGCTGGTGGCGGCCGGCGGCGCGCTGCTGCGCCTGCCGCGGCGGATGCCCTACCACGTGGTGATGGAGCTGGCGCTGACTGGCGACACGATGCCGGCCGAGCGCTTTCACGAGCTAGGCGTCGTCAACCGGCTGGCTGAGCCCGGGGGCGCCGTCGAGGCAGCGCGGGAGCTGGCGGCCACGCTCGCCAACAACGGCCCGCTCGCGCTGGTCGCCTCCAAGCAGATCCTGCAGGAGCAGTTCGACTGGTCCACCGCCGAGATGTGGGAGCGCCAGGCGGCGATCTCAGGGCCCGTCTTCGCCTCCGAGGACGCCAAAGAGGGGGCCTCCGCGTTCAAGGAGAAGCGCCAGCCGGTGTGGCGGGGGCGGTGAAAGAGGGCGCCTCCGCGTTCAAGGAGAAGCGCCAGCCGGTGTGGCGGGGGCGGTAGGGGGCGCGGATATGATGGGGTGATCTCCGACCGTCGCCCCCAGCGGAGCGCCACCCCTCGCGGCCGGGCCGAG
>JBEKYV010000401.1:0-3719 GCA_049510515.1 Solirubrobacteraceae bacterium
ATGCGTGGCAGGCAGCATATGAGGCGTTCTCGGCTGAGGAGCACAACCGGGTGGTGCAGGTCACCGGCAACCTGCGCGCACTGGTGGACAGCGCCGTTGAGCTGGTGCGTATCGCGGCGACATTGACCGAACTGCGGCCCGCTGGGCGCCGACCAAGCGCAAACGCCGATATCGAGGCCCTGCGGGCCGACGGCGCGCTGAGCGGCGAGCAAACCTACAAACTTGTGCAGCTCAAGGAGCTCTGCGACCAACTGCGTCACGCATATGCGTATGTCGACGCCGACGACGTGCACACGGGGGTGCACTCACTGCTGAAGCTCCTACCGAGCTTCACAGCCTCATATGTCCGTTGGCTGGCAGAGTACGGCGTGGAGGTGGGCTGACGCACGCATCGCAGACCGGATGGCCATCCGGAACTGGCCGCAACCAAGACCGCGTGTGCCTTTGGCAACGGGGAGCCCAGGTCGGTCGTACCCGCGACGAGTCAGCTACTCGACCGCCGACCATCCTCGCCGCGCAGTGGTGCGTCGAGCGGCTTGCGGTCTTCGGTCTCGACGGACTCGGCCAGCGTGACGAGGCGGGACATCGGCCACGCCAAGGCTCTGGCGATCCGATCGACTGTGCCGTAGGCCGGGTTGGTGCGGCCGTTCTCGATGTGCGAGACCCATCCCTGGTCGTAGCCGACCTCCGGGCCGAGGTCCTGCTGTGAGATGCCGAGCTCTTCGCGGCGCAGCCGGATGGCGCGACCGAGCGCGACCTGGGAGTCCTTGGCGGTGTTGGGCACACCCCAACACTCCGGGTAGAGCTACCTTCGCGCCATGGGTAGGTTCCATATCAATGGTCGGTTTCTTTCGTGCGGCTTCTGACGCGGCGATCGCGTCACGACCACCATTTGGACCGGCTCAGCGCTTTAGGACATCAGTGCCTCCGCATCCCCACACGGGAAGACGCGCAGACGGCGGGGCGGGAGGGCTGCGCGCGTCTACCGCCGGGCGGCGGCCAGGCCGGGCCGCGGGAGCAGGCGCTGAGGATCAGGGATCGTCCACGCGGGTGTACGCAGAGGCCAACGTGTGGGGCGCGCGGCCTCCATGCCGCGCGACCGGGGTGGTGGCTGGCGAGGAACGGCCATCAACAACGACCCGAGATAGCCCAGAGCAGCGCGCAGGTGGCCCGCGAACAGGCGCTACGCCAGCTGCGCGCCACACAAGCCGAATTGGTTTCTTCCCGGCGCAAACGCACCGCGCGGCCAAGCGCGACCTGGGGGTGCTGGCTGATCCGCACCCCAGAACCCTCTGTGGTCGAGACCCATCTGACCAGGGAACACGTTCCCGCTAGAGTGCCCACGCAAATCGCTTCAAAGGTTAGATCGAGTAGGGTCTTCGCCGGCACCCATGTCATTGATATGAGAGCGACCAGTTGGGTGGGCAGCGGCGCCTCAGGACAGCTGGCCCAGGACAAGACAAGCATAAGACGAGCAATGACCACCAGCAAACTCGCAGCAGACCCAAACACCAGGGTGAGCCTCTGGACGCCAGGCGAGCGGGGACGCCCCTCGCGCGAGCAGGTGGCACAGATGCAGCGCGCGCGGATCATGAGGGCGGCAGCCCAGGTGGTCGCCGAGCACGGCTTCAGCGGCGCATCGATCACCCGGGTGGCCAAGGCTGCGGGCGTCTCGCGCGCGACGTTCTACCACCTGTTCGAGAGCTTCGAGGAATGCTTCCTCGCCGTATTGGACGCCGCGATGCGACGCACCAGCGCACGGATCGCGCAAGCGTTCGCACAACACACCACCTGGCAACAGCAGGCCGTGGCAGGGCTCGCGGTGCTGCTCGGCGCGCTCGACGCCGACCCCTGCCTCGCGCGCGTCTGCCTCGTGGAGGCACTCGCCGCGGGACCGGCGGCGCTCCAATACCACGCACGCGAGATCGAGTTCCTCAAGCACATGGTGGACAGCGCCGCCGGACAATCGCGCACCGACAGACACAGCACGGCGCTGAGCGCCGAGGCGACAGTGGTCGCGGTTGCGGGTATCCTCCACCGGCGCCTCATCACCGGCGACGCACCCCCATTCATCGACCTCCTGGCACCCCTCACAAGCCTCGCGCTGGAGCCCTACGTCCACGCCCAGGAAGTGGCAGAAGCACACGAGCACGCACGACAGCTCGCGCGCGATCTCTCCAAAAAACACGCCGCGCGGCACCCACGCCCAGCCACCGACACGAAATTAATCCCAAAAGCGTTAACCAACCCGAGATCCCACCGCGCCCGAGAATGCCTGCGCTACCTCTCAGCCCACCCCAGGGCAAGCAACCGCGCGGTCGCAGACGGAATCGGCCTCACCCGCCGAGAGCACGCGGCGGGCCTACTCGCACGCCTGGCAGACAAAGGCCTGCTCCTCAAGCAGGCCGGGAAACCAGGGCACCCCAACGCCTGGTGGCTCACACCCCACGGCGAACAGGTCACACAAGCACTCGAAGACCCCGCATAAAACGGCGGACACGAACTCCCGCCATCGAATCGGCTCGCTGCGCGCGCCGCGGCCAGACCGGGGCGCGGGAGTAGGAGATAAGGATCAGAGATCGTCCACGCGGGTGGCAGCGGAGGCCAACGCGTGGGGCGCGCGGCCTCCATGCCGCGCGACCGTGGTAGTTGGCGAGGAGAAGCCAGAAACAGCGCGCTGGACAGGTGATCGCTGGGGAGCGGCCTCATAGACCGCAGCGTCTTCTCTCGAACCCATCGCATTAAGTGCAGCGCTGTATCCATTGTACCCCAGCATCAAAGTCAACTTGGTTTATCGGTGTGCCTCGTTGACTGTGACCTCAAGACACGTTTAGGCTCACCGGCGGTGCTCGACCTTCAGCATCGGGGAAACGTGATCTCGACCGGGGACACCGACGATGCCGGGGGAGCGTTTGCCCGGACTCGTGCGGGCGTCATCGAGCGGTTACGTGCCCGGCGTTCCGAGATCGAGGAGGCGATCTTTGTGCGTATCCGTGATAGGGCGTTTGATCCAACGGGGAGCGGGGACGCCGAGTACGTGGAGGGGTTGCGCGCCGCCATCGCGGCAGTCGTGGATTACGGATTGGCGGGCATCGAGCAGGGCGCGGCATCCTCGGCGGCCAATCCTTCGGTGGCGTTGGCGCAGGCGCGCCGCGCGGCGCGCGCCGGGGCATCGCCCGAGCAGGCCGCCCCGCAGCAAAGCATCCGGATCATGCACGCGCTCGTGGAGGTTCTCGCCGAGCGTGGGTTCGCGGGCGCCACGATCGGCCTGGTGGTCAAACGGGCGAGGGTCTCGACCCGCACCTTCTACCAGTGTTTCGACGGCCTGGAGGAGTGTCTGATCGCAATCATGGACACCGCTCTGGAAAAGGCCGTTACGCTTGTCTCGCAAGAGCTGCAGGGGGCTGGCTGCTGGCACGACGGGGTGCGCTCAGCCCTCGCCGCAATGCTGAGCCACTTCGATCACGAACCCGAGCTGGCGCGCGTGTGCATCGTGGAGACACTGGCGGGCGGCCCGGTCGTGCTCGCGCATCGCGAGCGCCTGATCCAGGCATTTCGTGTGCCGGTCCTCCAGCGGATCGAAAGGGACGTCCCCAATGTCTCGCCGCTGGCCGCGGAAGGAGCAATGAGCTCCGTGCTCGGCATCATGCACGCCCACATCGTCACGGGAAAGCCCGGCCCATTCATCCAGCTGCTCGGCCCGCTGATGGGTCTGATCA
>JBEKYV010000402.1:0-3717 GCA_049510515.1 Solirubrobacteraceae bacterium
AGGTGTGGTCTCCAGCTCGAGGAGCGCGCCCAACGAGACGGCGCTGCTGGAGAGACCGCGCTCCAGCAGCGTCATCGTCCGCATCGGAGCGGCGGCGATCCTGCGTGCGCCTGTGTGACTGACCTCCTCGTACTCGGGGGTCGCGGACCCAGTGAGCAGGAAGAGTCCCTTGCCGCCCAGGTCATCGACTCGTCCCCGCACGGCGTTCCAAATCCCGGCGGCGAGCTGGTACTCGTCGATCAGCCGAGGGTGCTCGCCGTCGAGCACCAGACGCGGGTCCGTCTGGGCTGCCGTAAGCGCCGCGCGGCCCTCGTCGAGACGCACCTCCGAGGCCGCAAAGCAGCGCGCGGTGGTCGTTTTGCCGACCGCCTTCGGACCCGTGAGCAGCACGGCCCCATGGGTGCGCAGGCGCGTCTCGACCAGCCGCTCGACGATCCGTCCGCGATGGCCTCGCTCGCTCGCAGGCAAAGAGTCATTCTCTTGCGACATAGGGATCGTACTCATAGCAACGAAGGGATTGTACCCATCGCGGCGAGGGGATTGTACCCAATCTGGCGAAGGGATCGTACCCAGACTGCGGCTCAGCCCCTGGCCCACGCCGCGCACAGCAGCCCCGGCCACAGATCCAACAGCGTAGCCACCGGCAGCCCGACCACATTCTCATAGTCGCCCCGTATTTCACGCACGAGCGCGGCCCCCGCGCCCTGAATCCCGTAGCCGCCGGCCCGGTCTCGCCACTCCCCCAGGGCTACGTACCAATCGATCGACCACTCGTCGAGCGTTCGGAAGACCACCTCAGTGGCGGCCAGCGCCGTGCGCTCTTGGCGATCTTCGATCAGGGCTACTCCGCTGAGGACCGTGTGCGTCGAGCCACTGAGGGCGCGTAGCGTCTCCCGGGCGTGGCCCTCGTCCGCGGGCTTGCCGTAGATCCTGCCCTCGAGAGCCACCAACGTGTCCACTCCCAGCACGAGAGCCGGCGCCAGCGGGCCGTCGGCCTTCGCCACGGCACGTGCCTTGCGGAGCGCGTTCTCCACCGCCATCTCCCCGGGATCTCCGTCCTCGAGCTCCTCTACACCAGCCGGTTGCACCTCGAAGGCGATGCCCAGCCGCTCCAGGATCGCTCTCCTTTGGGGGGAGGCGGATGCGAGTATCAGCGATGCGGGTGGCTTGTGCAAGGGTTCATTGTGACCGGAACCTCACGGGCTTTTCTTCTCGGGAGGGGGGCCAGGCCCCCCTCCCAAGGCCCTCCCCCCCCTGTGGGAGGGGGTGGACCCCCTCCCACGCCCTCCCCCTCAACTCGTTGCGGGCGTTCCACCGTTGTCGAGTCGGTGTCTACGGTTTGGCGGGACAGGGGCGAGCGCGCTTTTGGCGACTGACGCTGGCGTGATGCGCCATCATCGGTCGGCTGATGGCCTACAACCGCCGCGCCGACATTCAAATGCTTTCGGCCGAGGCCGGTGGTCTCCATGAGCGCTTAACGACACCGACGCGCCACCTGCTGCTCATCTTCGACGCGACCAATGACAAGTTGCAGATCGGCGCGACCATCACGACCGCGAAGGGCACGCCGCTTGAACCGGGCCGCGCGTACAGCGTTCAACTGAGCTTCTGGGTGCCCGAGGCGGAAAACGCACTCACCGACCGCCGCGACTTCAACCTCTGGGCCGGCAGGATCGTCGGGTCGGGGTCCCTCGTTCCGAATCCATTCTGAATCACGTCAGGAACTGAAGCCGCGCAGAGCAGCCGCGTGCTCGGTGTGTCGGATCACCATCACCTCATTCGCGGCGTCCGCCAATAGTAGTGGCGCCTCAAACTCCAAACACCCCCAGCCCCCGCAGCAACAAGTGCCGGGGGAGGGCGTGGGAGGGGGCCAAGCCCCCTCCCACAGGGGGGGAGGGCGAGGGGAGGGGGGCCTGGCCCCCCTCCCTCAAAGGGAAGAAAAGTGGGTCAGGAAGAAAGCTCAGGAAAGAACAACGAGGCCTCCCGAGCAGCAGACTCCGGAGAATCCGACCCATGAACCATGTTGCGCCCAGTCTCAACCGCAAAATCCCCCCGAATAGAGCCAGGCGCAGCCTCAAGAGGATTGGTGGCCCCAATCACCTGCCGAGCAGCCCGAACCGCCTCGACCCCCTCGAGCACCATGGCAACCAAAGGCCCCGAGGTGATGAACTCAACAAGCTCCCCAAAGAACGGCCGCGAAGCATGCTCCGCGTAATGCCGTTCAGCAAGCTCCCGCTCAAGCGTCAGATGACGCAAAGCAACAAGCCGAAGCCCCTTGCGCTCAAAGCGAGCAATGATCTCGCCGGTAAGCGAGCGAGCAAAGGCATCCGGCTTCACAAGGATCAAAGTGCGGTCCATGGGTTCCTTTTCGGTTGTGGGCCCACAGCAAAATATCTGACGAGCCGGTGCAAGCGCTTCGCGACGGTCGGACCCGGAGGGTCGATCTCAAAAAAGCGGGCAGATGCGCGCCCGGAGCGCCTGGAGGGCGCTAAATGAGGTCTTCGCTGGGCCCAGCCCCAGGCCGAGCGCGAGCAACAGGCGCCCGACCGGCGCGGCCCGAGCCCCGCGAAGCAGGCTCGGGAGCAGTAACGGTAGGCTCCTCAACAGCAGCCACGGCGAGCTCCTCAGCCTCCGTGGGCGCGTCGACCGCAGCCGCCCGCCGACGGGTGCGCCGCCGAGGAGATGAGGCCTCCGGCGGCACATCCGTCTCGCAGTAGGGGCAGATCGTCCAAGCACGATCAAGCGGCCGGGCGCAGCTCACACAGCGCTCCTTGAGCTTGCGCAGGCATGAGGGGCAGCGGATGAAGTCGCGCTCGACGGGATAGTCGCAGTGCGGGCAGAGCGTGCGCTCGAGCCCGTTGAGCCGTGCTTCGGCCGCCTGGATCTCAAGCTCGCGCTCCTGGACGTCCTCCAGGTACTCCGGCGGGCGCAGGATGATGTAGACGAGCGTGCCCACGAACGGGAACAGCGAGGCTGCCGTGGCACAGCCGATCAGCATCGGGTCGGCGATCCGCCGCCGCGCGTCGGCGTAGGTCCAGTAGATCAGCGACAGGTAGATAACCGCCGCGACGACGATCAGGAGGTCGATCGCCGTGGTGAAGGCGTTGCTTTCGATTCCGAAGTATGCGAGCGGCAGCATCGATCCCTCAGTGCTCAGGAGTTCCCGGCCGGGTCATGGGGGTGCCGAGTTTAGACATTCTGACGGAAGAAGCCTGCATTTGCGCGCAAAATCTCATCCGAGCAGCACCCGACCCACGAGGTAGCCGGCGGCGAAGAACAGCAGGATCACGAGCGCCACGATCAGCGCGACGGCGCCCACCATCGCGAGGACGGATGGGCCGTCGTCGTTCATGCTCGCCCCTCCGCCACGCCGGCGCCCGCATCCCTGGCAGCCGCCTCGCCGCGCTCGGCGCAATACGCCAGCAGATCGCCCACCAGGTAAACCGAACCGGTCGCGAGCACCGCCGTCGGGTCGGGCCGCGCGCGCGCCCACTCCCGCGCCTGCTCCAGCGCCCGCCGCGGGGAGGGCTCGCAGGCGGCCTGCTCGAAGCCCTGCTGGCGGGCGAGCGACTGCAGCGCCGCCGGCGAGAGCGCCCGGCTGCTGGGCGGGGCGGTGAACCAAGCCCGTGCGCAGAGCGGCAGCAGCGCGGTGAGCATGCTCGCGGCGTCCTTGTCCTCCAGCACACCCATAACCAGCGCCAGCTGCCGATCTCCGAC
>JBEKYV010000403.1:0-3700 GCA_049510515.1 Solirubrobacteraceae bacterium
GCGTCCACGCCCTGCGCGATGTCCGGCGACTGCCGGTCGATCGCGTTGATCACCGCGCACGTGTCGCAGTCGAAGCCGAACGCGGCGTTGTCGTAGCCGATGCCCCTAACCGTCTCGCGCGCCACCGCGGGGATGTCCACGTACGTCTCTGTGGTGATCTCCCCCGACACCACGATCAGGCCGGTGTTGACAAGCGTCTCGCACGCCACGCGGCCGAAGGGATCCTTGCGCAGCACCGCATCCAGCACCCCGTCGGAGATCTGGTCGGCGATCTTGTCGGGATGCCCCTCGGTCACCGACTCGCTGGTGAACAGGTATTCGTTGTCTGAAAGCTCGCTCATGGGGGGCAGTGTACAGGCGCCGGGCGGGTGTTTCAGGCTGCATCTCGCGCTGCACGCGACCCGGACCGCGCGGCGCGGGGCCACCCGCGCTTCAGGCGCCCGCCACGCACTTCACGCGGCCGAGCGCGCGCCGCGGCGACGACCGCGAGGCGCGCCGGCATCGGAGCGCTGGCCCCGTTCCACGAAGTCGATAATCAGCGGCACCCCGTCCATGCCGTAGCGCGCGCGCAGGCGGTTCTCCAGGAAGTAGGCGTAGTCGCGCGTCACCCGCTCACGCGAGTTGACCTGGATCGCAAAGCGCGGTGGGCGCTCGCCCGTTTGGGCCATGTAGATCGGCTTCAGACGGTGCTGGCTGGAGCCCCGGCGCGTGCCGATCGGTGGCTGGCGCGCCTGCACCGCCTCCGCCAGGAAGCGGTTGAGCTCCGGCGTGGGGATCCGCCCCGCCATCCGATCGCCCAACGCCAGCGCCTCGGTCAAGAGGCGCGCGGTGTGCCGGCCGGTGATCGCGCTCGCCGTCAACACGCGCGGGCGCAGCCGCAGCTTCTCCGCCACCCGTGCGCGCTCGTGCGCCAGCGCCGCCTCGCGCGCCTTGTCGTCCTGCACCTCGGGGTGGGACTCGGCGAACAGGTCCCACTTGTTGAGCACGATCGCGGTCGCGCAGCCGGCCTTCATCGCCAGCTCCGCCACCCGCAGGTCCTGCGCGGTGATCCCTTCGGTGGCGTCGCACACCACCAGCGCCACTTCCGCGCGCTCCGCCGCGCGGCGGGAGCGCAGCGCGGTGTAGTACTCGACGGAGTCCGCCACCTTCGACTGGCGGCGCATTCCCGCGGTGTCGATCAGCGTGACGCTGCGTCCCTCCACCAGCAACGGCGTGTCGATCGCATCGCGGGTGGTGCCCGCGTGCTCGGAGACGATCACCCGCTCCTCCCCGAGAAAGCGGTTGACCAGCGACGACTTACCGACGTTCGGACGGCCGATCAGCGCGAGGCGCAGCGTCTCAGAGGCCGGCACCGCCTCCTCCAGGGGCAGCAATTGCGCGATCCGGTCGAGCAGGTCGCCCGAGCCCAGCCCCTGCGCAGCCGACACCGCCAGCGGCTCACCCAGCCCCAGGCGGTGAAGCTCCGCCGCGAGCGGTAGGTCGGCGACCGTGTCGCACTTGTTGGCGACGACCACGCTGGGCACCGGCGAGCGGCGCAGCAGGTCGGCGAGCTCCTCGTCGCCGGGGCGCACCCCCGCGCGTGCGTCTACCACCAGCACCGCCACCTGCGCTTCGGCGAGACCCGCCCGTGCCTGCTCGCGGATCGAGCCGGCCAGCGGATCCTCGTCGCGGAAGTCCACGCCGCCGGTGTCGATCAGCGTGAAGGTGCGCCCGTTCCACTCGCACTCGACCTCGTTGCGGTCGCGCGTCACCCCGGGGCGCTCGTGCACGACCGCGGTGCGCGTCCCGCTCAGGCGGTTGACGAGCGAGGACTTGCCCACGTTTGGATAGCCGACGATGGCGACCTTCAGCATTGAGCCAGTATGAGCTATGAGCGGGGCAGAGCCGTGCCGGAGCGGCTCTGGTGTGCTTCGCCTCGCGGGGAAGCCAGCGCTGCGATGCGCTCGACCACGTCGTTGACGTCCAGCCCAGTGGTGTCGAGCGTCACCGCATCGGCGGCCGCACGCAGCGGGCTGTGCTCGCGCTCGAGGTCGCGCTGGTCGCGGCGGCGCAGTTCGTCCAGTACCGCCCCACCGTCGAGGCCAAGCTCCGCGGCGCGCCGGCGCGCCCGCTCGGCGGGATCGGCGGTGAGAAAGACCTTCAGCGGCGCATCGGGAGCGACCACCGTGCCGATGTCGCGGCCCTCGGCCACCCAGTCGCCGCTGGAGAGCAGCTCCCGCTGCAACGCGACCAACGCTTCGCGCACAGCCGGGTCGGGGGCGACCTTTGAAGCCATCTCGGAGACCTCGATGGTGCGGATCTCCTCCGTCACATCGCGGCCGTCAAGCAGCACACGCTCCCCCAGCTCGATCCGCGTGCCCCGCGCCAGCCGCGAGGGCGGCTGCTCGGGCGAGGCCAGCGCCAGCAGCGCCACGCAGCGGTACATCGCGCCGCTGTCCATATAGGTGAAGCCCAATCTGTGCGCCACCCCGCGCGCGACCGTGGACTTGCCCGCTCCCGCTGGTCCGTCGATTGCGATCACCATCAGCGCGCCAACCTTTCGAGATCCTCCACAAAACCCGGGTAAGAAACCGCCGCGACCTCGATCCCGCGCACCTCGACACCCTCGCGCGAGGCGAGGCCGGCGACCGCGCCGAGCATTGCCAGGCGGTGGTCGCCATGAGCGTCGAGCACGCCACCGCGCAGGCGCCCGGTGCCGGTCACCGCGAAGCCGTCGTCAGTCGCCTCGATCTCGGCGCCAAGGCCACGCAGGCCGTCGACCACGGTGGTGATCCGATCGGACTCCTTCAGGCGCAGCTCGTGCGCGCCGCGCACCACGGTTTCGCCTTCGGCGAAGCAGCCGAGCAGCGCCACCAGCGGCAGCTCGTCGATCGCCAGCGGCACCTCCTCGGGACCCACAAACGTCCCCTCCAGCCCGCCTGCGGCCACGTCGAGGTCGCTCACCGGCTCGTGCGCGATCAGCTCGCCCGTCTCATCCTCGAGGTCGCCGAGCACGATCCCCTTCATCCTCATCAGGATCCGCAGGAATCCGCTGCGCGTCCAATTGACGCCGACATCGCGGATCAACAGCCGTGAGCCTCCCACCAACACCCCCGCGGCGATCATGAACGCGGCGGAGCTCGGGTCGCCCGGCACCCGCACCTGCTCGAGCACCAGCTCGTCGGTGTTGGTGACGGTGACGGAGCGGCCGTTGCGGTGGATTCTGGCGCCGGCACTCAGCAGCATTCGCTCGGTGTGGTCGCGGCTGCGCTCGGGCTCGGTGACGGTGCTCGCGCCGTCGGCAGCCAGGGCCGCAAGCAACACGCACGACTTCACCTGAGCGCTCGCCACCGGCAGCGTGTAGGAGATCGAGTGCAGGTGGGCACCGTTGACGACCAGCGGCGGATAGCGGCCCTCACGCGCCTGCAGGGTGGCGCCCATCAGCGCCAGCGGCTCGATCACCCTGTCCACCGGGCGCCGGCGGATCGACTCGTCACCATCGAGCGTGAACGTGCGACCCTCCTGCGCGGCCAACCAGCCGGGCAGCAGGCGCAACAGGGTGCCGGCGTTGCCCACGTCGATCGGCCCGTCCGGGACGCGCGCCTCGCGCAGGCCGGTTCCGCGGACGACCACCTCCTCGGGACGCACCTCCACCAGCGCACCCAGCGCCCGCACGGCCTCCAGCGTCGAGATGGTGTCGGCGGCGCGCAGATAATTCTCG
>JBEKYV010000404.1:0-3661 GCA_049510515.1 Solirubrobacteraceae bacterium
ACACGTTGGCGCACGCCGGCTTCGAGTACGGCCCGGCCTTCCAGAACCTGCGCCGCGCTTGGCGGCACGAGCAGGGCGTGTTCGCCGAGGTCGAGCTCGCCGAGGAGCAGCGTGCGCAGGCCGAGCGCTTCGGGCTTCACCCCGCGCTGCTGGACGCGGCCTTCCACGCGATGCTCGCGCTGCTCGCCGAGGGGGCGCAGGGAGAGCGCGCGCCGCGGCTGCCGTTCGCCTGGAGCGGCGTGCGCCTGCACGCGGGCGGCGCGACCGCGCTGCGCGCGCGGCTGAACCTCACCGGGGAGCGCGAGGCGGTGACCGCTGAGCTGACCGACGCGCACGGCGCGCCGCTCGCCACGGTTGAGGCGGTGAGCGGCCGCGAGGTGTCGGGCGCGCAGCTCGCCGCCGCCGGTGCGCGGCGCGACTCGCTGTTCGCGGTCGAGTGGGTGGGGGTCGAGCTTGCAAGCACTCGCGAGGCGCCCGACGCCGTAGTGATGGCCGATTTCAGCGCGGGCTCGCGCGCATCGGATACGGCAGAGATTCCGGGCAAGGCACGCGAGGTGTTGTATCGGGCACTTGCGCTGATCCAGCAATGGTTGGAGGACGAGCAGCAGGCGGATTCCCGCCTGGTGGTGGTGACCGAAGGAGCAGTGGCGGTGCACGGGGAGGGCATCGCCGACCTCGCCGCCGCGCCGCTTTGGGGGTTGGTGCACTCAGCTCAAACTGAGAATCCCGGGCGACTGGTGCTGATCGATTCGGACGGCGATCCCGCCTCGCGGGAGATTCTCGACGCCGCACTGGCGACACGAGAGCCGCAGCTGGCGCTGCGGGCAGGCAGGGCGTTCGCCCCCCGGCTCACACGGGCGAGCGCAAGTGAGGACACCACCACCTTCGACGAGCACGGCACCGTGCTGATCACTGGCGGCACGGGCGAGCTGGGCGCGCTCCTCGCGCGGCACCTGGTCGAGCGCCACGGGGTGCGGAGCCTGCTGCTGGCAAGCCGCCGCGGCCTCGACGCCCCGGGCGCGGCCGAGCTGCGGGCGGCACTGCGCGACCTCGGCGCAAGCGTGCGGATCGAGGCGTGCGACGTCGCCGAGCGGGCACAGCTGGAGGCGCTGCTCCAGCCGCAGGAGGGCGAGCCGCCGCTGCGCGCGGTGATGCACCTCGCCGGGGCGATCGACGACGGCCTGATCGGCTCGCTGAGCGAGGAGCGCCTCGACGGCGTGCTGGCGCCGAAGCTCGACGCGGCGTGGCACCTGCACGAGCTGACCGCGGCGCTCGACCTGCGCGCCTTCGTGCTCTTCTCCTCGGCGGCCGCGACCCTCGGCAGCCCGGGCCAGAGCGCGTACGCGGCGGCGAACGCCTTCCTCGACGCGCTCGCCGAGCGTCGCCGCGCGCAGGGGCTGCCGGCGATCTCGATCGCGTGGGGCCGGTGGGCGCAGGTGAGCGCGCTGACCGCCCATATGAGCGAGGCCGATCTCGCGCGGATGGAGCGGATGGGGCTGCACTCGCTCGCCAACGAGGAGGGCCTGGAGCTGCTCGACCTGGCCCAAGCAAGGGGTGGCGCGCGCGTGATGGCGGCGCGCATCGGGCTGGCGCCGCTGCAGGCGCTGGCGCGCGCAGGGATGCTGCCGTCGCTGTTGCAGGGCCTGGTGCGCATACCCCAGCGTCGCGTCGACGCGGGCGGCGACGAAGGCCTCGCGCGCCGCCTGGCCGAGACGCCCGTGGGCGAGCGCGAGGGGGTCGTGCTCGAGCTGGTGCGCGCTCACGTCGCGACCGTGCTGGGGCACCCCTCGGCCGCGGCGATCGACCCCCGGCTGACGTTCAAGGACCTGGGCTTCGACTCGCTGACCGCGGTCGAGCTGCGCAACCGGCTGGGCGGCGCGACCGGCCTGCGGCTGCCGGCGACGCTCGTCTTCGACTACCCCAACGCGACGGCACTCGCCGGCCACCTGCTGCGCGAGGCGTCGCTGCGGGAGGAGGCGGGGTCCGATCGCACGGCGTACGCCCCGCGCGCGGTCGATGAGCCGGTGGCGATCGTGGGGATGAGCTGCAGATTTCCGGGGCCCGCCCACCCGGCGGCCGGCTCGGCGGCGGTGGCCGGTTCGACAGCCGGCTCGGGGGCCGGCGCTGGCGGGTCTCGATCGGTGGCCTCGCCCGAGGAGCTGTGGCAGCTGCTCGCCCACGGGGGGGACGGGATCTCCTCCTTCCCGCGCGATCGCGGCTGGGATCTCGGCTGGCTGAGCGAGCTCGACCCCGAGGGTGCGCCCGGCGGCATGGAGCTGGAAGGGGGCTTCCTCCACGACGCGGGCGAGTTCGACGCGGCCTTCTTCGGGATCGGCCCGCACGAGGCGCTGGCGATGGATCCCCAGCAGCGCCAGCTGCTGGAAGCGTGCTGGGAGGCCGTCGAGGACGCGGGGATCGACCCGCTCTCGCTGCGCGGCAGCCAGACGGGGGTGTTCGCCGGCCTGATGTCCCAGGACTACATCAGCGGCCTCGGGACGGACGCGCTGCGCGCGATCCCGCGGGGGGTCGCGGCGCATCTGGGGACCGGCAACACCGGCAGCGTGGTGTCGGGCCGCGTCGCCTACGTCTTCGGGCTGGAGGGCCCGGCCATGACGGTCGACACGGCCTGCTCCTCCTCGCTGGTCGCGCTGCATCTGGCGTGCGGCGCGGTGCGCGCGGGCGAGTGCGCGCTGGCGCTCGCCGGAGGGGTGACGGTGATCACGCAGCCGAGCGTGTTCTTCGAGTTCGCCGGCCAGCGCGGCCTCGCGCACGATTGGCGCTGCAAGGCGTTCGCGGACGCGGCGGATGGCGCGGGCTTCTCCGAGGGCGTCGGCGTGGTTTTGCTGGAGCGCCTCTCGGACGCCCAGCGCAATGGTCATGAGGTGCTGGGGCTGGTGCGCGGCAGCGCCGTCAACCAGGATGGGGCGAGCAACGGGCTGACGGCGCCGAATGGCCCGTCGCAGCAGCGGGTGATCCGCCGGGCGCTGGCGAGCGCGGGGCTCTCCGCCGGCGAGGTGGATGCGGTGGAGGCGCACGGGACGGGCACGACGCTGGGGGATCCGATCGAGGCGCAGGCGCTGCTGGCGACGTATGGCCGGGATCGCCCGGCCGACGCGCCGCTGTGGGTCGGCTCGATCAAGTCGAACATCGGCCACACGCAGGCCGCGGCGGGGATCGCCGGCGTGATCAAGATGGTGCTGGCGCTGCGCCACGGTGAGCTGCCGCGGACGCTGCACGTCGATCGGCCCTCCTCGCACGTGGAGTGGGACGCGGGCGAGGTCGAGCTGTTGACCGAGGCGCGGCCGTGGCGGGCGAACGGCCGCCCGCGCCGCGCGGGGGTCTCCTCGTTTGGGATCAGCGGCACCAACGCGCATGTGATCCTGGAGGAGGCGCCGCCGCGGGATGCCCTGCCGCAGGAGGCGCCGCCGCAGGGGGCGGAGGCCGGGAGTCCCGCCGCCGACCAGCCCGCGGCCGGCGGGGTGCAGACCGGCGGCCGTGCGCTGCTGGCCGGCGTGGTGCCGTGGGTGGTTTCCGGCAGGGAGGAGGCGGCGTTGCGCGCGCAGGCCTCGCGCTTGAGCGCCCGGGTGGCCGGGGACCCGTCGCTGGCGGTCGGGGATGTCGCGTTCTCGCTGGCGCGGCGATCGGTGTTCGAGCGGCGCGC
>JBEKYV010000405.1:0-3657 GCA_049510515.1 Solirubrobacteraceae bacterium
CTCTCGGGGGCCACCAAGGAGTCGCTCACCGCGCAGCCCGAGGATCTCGCGTTCGTCGATGAGATCGAGCTGCGTGGCCGGCGCACGGAGATCGCGATCTGGGCGCTCGCCGAGGAGCCCGAGGGGCCGGCACCCTCCCCGTCCTCAGCTGCCGACCATCTGAGCGAGGATCGGCCGGAGCGCCTGTCAGCCGACCACTCTGCCGAGAGCCTCTCGCCGCAGTCTCCGGCCGCCGATCAGCCGGAGACCGTGTAGCCGGCTTGGCGCAGGGCGGTGAGCGCGCTCGTCATGTGGGTGCCGTCGCTGCCGATCGCGCGCTGGGCCTGCACGTAGGCTGCTTCGTTCCCGGCGCGGGCGGCGGCGGCCAGCGCGGCGTAGTCGCGGCTGAGTGCGGCCAGCGAGGCGGCGAGGTTGGCGTTGATGCTCCGCACCGCGGGGCTGACGGAGAGCTTCGCGAGCGCGCGTGAGGCGGTGGTGTAGGCGGAGGCCAGCTGTGCGGCCGCCGCGGCCTGCGCGGATGCGCTCGACGCCTTGCGCAGGCGGGCGGTGCCGGTGTTGACGGCGCTGTTCAGGGTGCCGAAGGCGCTCCCCAGGGAGCTCGCGTACTGCTGGCTGGGCGCCAGGGCAAACGCGGTTGTGCCGTTCAGCTTCAAGGTTGCCGCGATCTGCGCGCACTGCGACCCCGGCGCCGCGGCAGCGGAGCCCAGGCAGGAGATCGTGACGACGCCGCCCGTGCTCGGCACCGTGTAGAGAGTCAGCGGCGCGGCGAGGCCGTGCACCGAGAGGCTGTCGTAGCGGTAGGCCTCGTAGGAGCCAAGCTTCACTGCGGTGGGATGAGGCAATGTCCCATTGACGGCTGCAGTGAACGCGGCCGGTAGCAGCGATGGCCCAGAGGCGTTCACCTCGCCTGCAAGGAGGCTCTGTCCGGAGGAGGCCGAGTAGCTGCTAGAGGCGCCCGTGGCTGCGGCGGTGCTCAGCGCAAGCGGCTGTGAGAATGTGAGTCCCGGCACCGTAGGGGGGGTTCCAAGTCGCTGCCAGCTGGAGGGGAAGGCGAGTTCGACGTAGCCCGCCGACGCCGAGTCGTTGAAGGCCGTGCCGGAGCTGCCCGAGCTCCCGCCAAGCAGCAGGCCGGCGAGGAGTGCGAGCACGGCCGCGAGGATCAACACCGGCAGGAATCTCCTGTTGGGAGCGCCGGTTGTGGCACGTTGGCCGGGTGGAGTGTCTGTGCCGGTTGGGGGGTGTGTGCCCGGCCGTCCCGTCGCGGGCGTGGCCTCGCCCACCGCGGGGGCACCGGCCGGTGCGCCACGCCGGCCCTCGGACGCCTGCGGCGCTGCCACCGCGGCGGCGGCAAGACGGGTCGCTCCGGGATCGCTCTCGGCGGCCGTGTGCGGTGCGCGCGTCGGGCCGCCGACGACGGGGCGCAGGCGGGTGGCTTCGGTGGCGGCGGACGCGGTGGATTCCGCCGGCGCCGCACCGAATGCTCGCCGCGCCTGCAACATCAGCTCGCCGGCCGAGGCTGGCCGGTCATCGGGATCCTTCGCCATCCCGCGCGCTACCACCTCATCCATCGCCTCGGGAATGTCGCCGCGCATCTGCGAGAGACGCGGTGGCGGCTCGGTGAGGTGCGCGAGCAGCGCTCGCTCTTCGGTCGATCGTTCGAACGGAACCCGGCCGGTGAGGCACTCGCAGAGCACGGCCGTGAGCGCGTACACGTCGCTGCGGCCCGTTGCGCGCCCGCCGCGCGCCTGCTCGGGGGAGATGTAGTCGATCGTGCCCACGAACTGTCCGGTTTCGGTCATCGCTTCGTCGTCGTTGCCCTTGGTCAGCCCGAAGTCGGCGAGATAGGCGTGGTCGCCGGCGCCGACTAGCACGTTCTGAGGCTTGACATCGCGGTGAATCAGCCCCTTGGCGTGCGCGGCGTCGAGCGCCTCGGCCACCTGCGTGAGCAGGCGCAGCGCCCGCCGGTCATCGAGCTGGCGGCGCAGGATCAGGTCCTTGAGCGTCGGGCCCTCGACCATGCGCATCGCGAGGAACAGCCGGTTGTCGGTCTCGCCGGCCTCATACACGGTGACGATGTGAGGGTGGTCGAGGGCGGCCTGCAGCAGGCCCTCGCGGCGGAAGCGCTCGCGGAAGGCGGGATCGGCGCTGAGCTCCGCGGTGAGCAGCTTCAGCGCCACCACCCGCTCCAGCGAGAGCTGGGTGGCGCGGTAGACGGTGCCCATCCCGCCCTCGCCCAGCCTGCCGTCGATCCGGTAGCCCGCCACCACCGTCGGGTTATCAAGCGAGTCCATCAGGGGCTCCTCCACAAGGTGCCAATCGATTCACAGAATGCACCACGAGATCACGGGTCGCTGTCATCGATGGGCGGTTACGCACGCATCGCGACTAGCCCACGAGTACCGGGCCGCTGCCTTTGCCGCCGCTTGGCGTCGAGGGTTTGGAGGGTGTGCTGGGCGTGGGAGCGGGGGTCGACGTCGATTCCGGCGTCGTGGACGGTGCCGGTGCGGGAGTGCTCGTCTGCGTGGGCGTGGAAGCCGGAGCAGGGGTGGTTGAATGCGGCGGATGGTGCAGCGCCGGCGGCGTGGCGGGCGCTGTGATCGCAGAGACGTGCACCGGCGTGGTGGACACCACCACCGTGGCGGGCAGCGGCGCCGCCCGCGAGCTGCTCGCGGTCGCCTTGCGTACACCGAAGCTCGCGCCGAACACCACCAGCACGACGATCAGCGCTGCGATTGCCGCACGCCCACGGGAAGGCTGAGAGGCGGGGCTCATGCGCGGCTCTCGGTCACAGCGTACACACCCGCCGGCGGCGGCAGCGCTCGATCGCTCGCGGAGCGCCCGGTCATTCGCAGCGCTCGGGCTTTTTCGAGCCCGCGGCCAGGCAGCGCTGGACCTTGGTGAAGTTGGCGTGCCGGATCTTGTATTCGATGTAGGCGCCGATCTCGTTCTTGGCGGTCACGTAGATCTTCAGCGCGGAGCCGTTGGGCAGCACCGCTCCGTGCAGCCCGGGGAAGCCGAGCGAGCGGGCGGTCTTGGCCTGAGGCCGGCAGCCCCGCGTGCAGCGCACTTCCACGCGTGACTTCTTCGGAGCGGTGACGGCGAGGTTCACGACCCTCACCCCACCGGAGAGCGGCTGTGCGGTGAGCGTCGCTTCGGCCTGCAGGCGCTTGAGCTGGACGACGTAGTCGAACAGGAACTCGAGGTTGCCCCCGGCCGATTCGACGCCCCCGAGCTGGATCGTGTACGACTTGCCGGCCTGCACGTCGGCGAACAGTTCGCCGGCTGCCGTTGGCTGGTTGACCGCACACTTGCGCTGTTCGTTTTCGGGCAGCAGCGTCGTGGGGTTGTACGGCATCACCGCCATCACCGTGCCGAACGAGGCCGAGGTGCGGATCCGCACCAGCCCGCTGGCATTGGGAAAAAAGTTGTACCAGATGGTCTTGCCCTCGGTGACACCGTTGCAGCCCGTCAGCTCGGCGGGCCCGGGCTGGGTGCCGAGGATGTCCGACTGGACCGTCGCCCCCGCCGTGTTGCGTTCGTCGCGCAGGGTTTCGGTGCGGTTGAGCGGGGTGCCGGGATGGTGCGGGGTCGCCGGTTCGTTGAGGTTGAGCCCGCTGAGATAGTTGTCGTTGATCGGCGCCGCCGGCGCCGCTTCGC
>JBEKYV010000406.1:0-3650 GCA_049510515.1 Solirubrobacteraceae bacterium
TGCCCTGCAGGCACTGGGCCCGGCGAGGGCACACTCGCGGATCGTGCTGCTCTGCCGCACCGCCTGCGAGGAGGTCGTGCGCGGCGCGATCGAGCACCGCGCGAGCGGGGTGCTGCTCAAGAGCTACTCCACCGAGGACATCCTCGCCGCGCTCGCCTACACCGCCACGGGGCGCACCGTGCTGCCGGCCGGGTGGCAGCAGGTGATTCCCGCCCAGGCCGGCAACGGCGCGCGATTGAGCCCCCGCCACCGCCAGATCCTGGCGCTGATCGCCGCCGGCAGACGCAACGAGGAGATCGCGCTCGACCTCCAGCTCAGCCCCAACACGATCAAGTTTCACATCCGTGCCCTGTATTCGCGGCTGGGAGTGCGCAATCGCGTCGAGGCCGCCAACCTGCACGCGCAGATCGCCAGTGGCGACGGTTGAACACCCTGAGCCCAGGGTCGCAATCGTTGGCGGAGCCGACACGCTCGTCGCCGAGGCGCTCGCCTGGATGCTGATGAAAGGCGGCTGCAAAGTGGTGGGCGTCTATCCGAGCGGGCGCGAGCTGAGCGCCGCGATGAGCAACTGCAGGCAGCGCCCGCAGGCGGCGATCGTCTACACCGATGACCCCACCACCGGCCTCGAGGCGGTCGCCGAGATCAAGCTCGCCCACCCCGAGCTGAAGATCCTGCTGCTCTGCGAACTCGCCACGCCCACCGTGGTGCGGTGCGCGATCGAGGAGCACGCCGAGGGCGTGGTGCTCACCTCAGATACCGTCGAGGAGACGATCCTCGCGCTGCGCAATGTGCTCGAGGGCCGTGCGGTGATGCCCGCGGGCTGGCAGTCGGCCTCCACCCGCGCCGACGATCCGCTCGCGGCACTGAGCGTGCGCGAGCGTGAGATCCTCGCTCTGCTCTCCAGCGGAATGAGCAACAAGCAGATCGCCCACCACCTCACGATCTCCTCCAACACGGTCAAGTTTCACCTGCGCACCATCTACGCCAAGCTGGGCGTACGCAACCGTGTGCAGGCGATGCAGACCTTCGGGCAGGGTTGCCTTACAGCCCCAGAAGGTGAGCGCCCGATCGCACACGACAGCCTTTGGGGTGGCCCTCCGCCTACCCATCCGAGCGGGGCAAAAAACTACCCCACATGATGATTGTGCAAAGAGTGGAACGCGCCTAGCATCCCCGACGATGGAAGACCCGTCGTGGGCCCATCGTGGCATATCACACCTCGTGTCGTTGGCAGACACTCAAGCTCATTCACTCAAGGAGGAGGCCGCACACAATGCGACCACAACACAAACGGAAAATGATCGCGGGGCTCGTCTCCGCGGTGGGAGCAGCGGTGCTTGCCCTCGGCACGCTCACGGCCGGCGCCGCTGCCGCCCCCAGTCAGACGTTCACATCCACATCCGACGGCCCACAGAGCGCCAACGTCCCGTACGTGGCGTGGGTCGGCGAGCACATACGACTGGTGGCATGCGACCCCGCCATCGAAACCAGCGAAGAAGGTGGCCAGCTCGCCAACTTCCGGCTGGAGGACTGGTCGGGCAAGCCGGAAGCGGCTGAGATCCCCGAACTCGAATCGGGCACGCAGGCGTTCTTTGCTCCCAGCGAAGGCAGCGAACAGGCCGCCAATAAAGATGGCTGTGTGAAGGTCGACTACAAGTCGCTGAGCCCCGGCCTATCGCGGATCAGGGCGGTCGTCACCAACGATGCGGGCACGATCGTCTACTCCCACCAGTTCATCGTGATCTGGCTGACGGCCAACAAGCCGTCGCTGACCGAGCTCCCCTACGGGGGCGACCCCTCCGGCAACGGCGAATTCGTGCCCTCGCCCTTCTCCGAACCCGAATCCAACGCGGACAAGGGTCTCGTGCAGGTCAAGGTGACCGGCAGCTTCCCGGTCGAACCGAGCTCGCTGCTGCACAACGTGCTCCCCGAAGCAAGCTACACCCTGCCCGAAAGCTGGCCAACCCTCGCGGGCGCGCTGGCGAGCAGCTCCGAAGAACTGGAACCGCCGGGCACCAATGCCGACCTGTGGGACATCCACGGAAGCCCAGAAGATGGCCCCAACTCGGGTGTGGTGGGACCGTTCGACCCCGAGACCCCCGAAACGCTCCTCAGCAATGGAATCCTCAACGCTGACGACGCCCCGATGCCGGCGCTCCGCGTCGATGTGCATCTCGCGGCCAACGAAGGCGGCTCCAGTCTGGGCGGCGTGGGTCAGATCTCAGGGGCAACCAAGTCCCAGGTCTACTCCGACAACCCCTACTACAGCGCCTACATACCGGCCACCGAACGTCCGGTGTCGCAGGCGTCAGGCGTCGACGGGCCCAAACACGGGGGCAACTTCCCCGGGTTCCTCAACGAAGAAGGCCCCTACACGTTCTGGACCTCCGTGCACCACAGCGGCGAACGCTCAGCGGAATCGACGGGATGCCTCAGGCGCAACTTCGGAGGCGAGGAAGGTCCGGTCTACTACCAGACTCCGAGTGGCACGTTGAATGAAACGTTCTACACGGACGAGCGTGGCGAAGTGCTCGTGTCCTACACACCCGGCGACGGCTTCTACTTCAACCACATCCCGGTGTTCGGTGGAGCCGAAGGCGAAAGCGAAACGGGCAAGATCGTCAAGAACGCCGACGGTGGCTGTGACCTGAAGGGCCTGTACAAAGAAGTCATCGGCGAATCGTCGATCACTGCCACGGCCCTGTATCCCTACCAGCCCGTCGATTACGGCGCGCAGGACTCGGAAACCACACTGGTCAAGAAAGTCAGGTCGCTGTGGCAGAAGGAATTCTACGCGTTCCCGAAGGGCAACGGCAAAGAAGAAACGAACGTACGGATCGTGGTAGCCAAGGCGCAGGACATCGACGGCAATCCGATCGTCGATGAGAAGGTGTGCTTCCATGCGCAACAGGAAGCGGGGCTCTACCGGTTCGAAAACCCCACCGATGAAGATCACCTGTCAGATCCAGGCGAACTGCTGGGCAAGGGCAGCAATGTCTACCTCGGTGGCAGCGAGGTGACCGACTCATACCTCGAAGGCACCAGCGAGCTGTGCGCGACAACCAACGACGAAGGCCTGGCCGCGATCGATGTGGTCAACAGCACCTCGCCGTCGGTCGACATCACGGCCCGCTACGAAGACGAGGAGATCGTCCGCGATCACACCGTCAGCTTCACGGGCAACATCGGCTCTGAAGAAAAGCGCAGAGCGGAAGAAGAAGCAGCCAAAGCAAAAGGCGAAGCGGAAGCAAAAGCAAAAGCCGAAAAAGAAGCCGAACAGAAAGCGGCCGAAGAAGCCGCCAAAGCAAAAGGCGAAAAAGAAGTCGAAGCCGAAGAAAAACGCATCGCAAGAGAAGAAGCCGCTGAAAAAACCCAGATCGAACGGGAAGAGGCGGCCGAAAAGCGCCAGGGCGAAAAAGAACTGGCGAAAGAAGAATTCGAAAAACGAACCGCTGAAGAAATCACCAAAAACAACGAAAAACGCGCCGCGGAAGAAGCCGCTGAAAAGACCAGGCGTGAAAAGGAAGCGGCCGAAGAAAAAGCAAGGCGTGAAGCGGAAGTGAAAGGCCACCAGGAAGAAGTGGCCAAACTGGCCAAGCCGCTGGTGACCCCACTCGCGGGCTCGCTCGCCGGCACGGGCAATGCCAAGG
>JBEKYV010000407.1:0-3639 GCA_049510515.1 Solirubrobacteraceae bacterium
GCGAAAGCGATCGCGCGTGGGGCGGTCGGGTAGCAGCACCGGGAAGGCGAAGTGCGACGAGCGCTCGACGTCGGCGTCGGTGAACGGCAGCTCGATGCGGGGTATCTCCGCCAGGCGCTCGCGGTAGGCGCGCACCGTCGCGCGCCGCGTTTCGATGCTCTGCGCCAGCCGCCCCAGGCGGCTCAGCCCGAATGCCGCGCGCGGCTCGTCGAGGCGGTAGTTGAAGCCGATGTCGACCACGTCGTAGGCGGGGT
Organism: Solirubrobacteraceae bacterium; assembly: GCA_049510515.1. Classification (GTDB taxonomy): domain Bacteria; phylum Actinomycetota; class Thermoleophilia; order Solirubrobacterales; family Solirubrobacteraceae; genus Palsa-744. The sequence continues at coordinate 255 of JBEKYV010000407.1, forward strand.
CGTGGCCGCGGTGGCGGTCCCACGTGCTGCTGGTCATCGCGTGCGAGCGCAGCAGCTGCACGCGCTCGGCGAACTGCTCGTCGGCGCTGGTGACCATGCCACCCTCGCCCACACACAGCTGCTTCTTGGAGAAGAAGCTGAACGCGCCGAGCTCGCCGACGGTGCCCACCTGGCGTCCGCCCGCATCCACGCGCGCGCCGATCGCCTGCGCGCAATCCTCGATCAGCACCAGACCGTGCTCGTCGCACAGCGCGCGCAACGCGGCCACGTCCGCGGGATAGCCCGCGAAGTGCACTGCCACGATCGCGCGCGTACGCGGCGTAATGCGCTGTGCCGCGTCCGCTGGGTCGATGTTGAAGTCGAGCGGGCTGCGCACGTCGCAAAGGACCGGCTCGGCGCCGACGTAGCGCGGGGCGGCGGCGCTCGCCACGAACGTGAACGCCGGCACGATCACCTCCTCGCCGGGGCCGATGCCCGCCGCCAAACACGCGAGGTGTAGCGCCGCGGTGCCGCTCGAAACCGCCACCGCGTGCGGCGTGCCCACAAACGCGGCGAGCGCCTGCTCGAAGGCCTTCGTGCGCGGGCCCATTGTCAGCCAGCCGGACTCCAAGCAGTCGAGCACCGCACGCACGTCCTGCTCGGGGACGGCGATCTCGGTGAGGGGCACGCGCCACTCGCTCATGGGATGAAGAGGGGTGTCTTGGGGTGATCGTCCGCGTGGGCCGGCTCACCACGACGGCGGCGGTCGCCGAGCCTCCTGCCTGGCGACCATGCGAGCGAGTGAAAGCCCATCCGCCAGCTCATCGCGCGAGCGCCTCCGCCAGCGCGGTGACCACGCGGTCTTGGTCGTCGTGGGTCATGTGCGGGTAGAACGGCAGCGTCAGCTCGGTGCGCGAGGCCAGCTCGGTGATCGGCAGCGACACATCGGGGAAGCGCTCGCGGTAGGCGGAGAAGCGGTGGAGGGAGGGGTAGAAGATGCTCGTCTGGATGCCGCGCGCGCGCATGCGACTGGACACCTCCGCCTGGCGCCCATCCTGGTCGATCATGATCGGGATCACGTAGCAGGAGGAGTCCGGCACGTCGGCGTCCTCGAACGGCACCACGATCCCCTCGACCTGCGCGAGTAGCGAGCGGTAGCGCAGCGTCAGCTCGCGGCGGCGCTCGATTTCCGCCTCCAGACGCCCCAGGCGCGAGAGCAGCAGCGCCGAGCGCGGCTCGTCGAGGCGGTAGTTGAAGCCGAGCCCGACCACGTCGTAGGTGTCGGTGCGCCCGCGGTGGCGATCCCACGTGCCGCTGGTCATCGCGTGCGAGCGGCGCGAACGCGCGAACGCGGCGACCTCGTCATCGTCGGTGCACAGCAGGCCGCCCTCGCCGACGGAGAGGACCTTGTTGGAGAAGAAGCTGAAGGCGCCCGCGAGGCCCCAGGTGCCGAGCTTGCGCCCGTGCAGCGTGGCGGAGGGCGCGTGTGCCACGTCCTCGATCAGCGCGATGCCGTGTGTGTCGCACAGCTCTTTCAGGCGGTCAACGGCGGCGGGGTAACCGGCGTAGTGCACGGCGCACACCGCCTTCGTGCGCGGTGTGATGCGCCGCTCCACGTCATCCGGGTCGAGGGAAGGGCGCTTGCGCGAGACGATCTCCGCGAACACCGGCGTGGCGCCGCAGTACACGACCGCGGCGGCGGTCGCCGCGAACGTGAAGGCGGGCACGATCACCTCGTCGCCGGGGCCGGCCCCCGCCGCCAGGTAGGCGAGGTGCAGCGCCGCGGTGCAGCTGGAGAGCGCGACGGCGTGGCGCGCGCCGAGCTGCGCGGCGAAGGCCTCCTCGAACGCGGCAGTGCGCGGGCCGAGCGTCAACCAACCCGAGCGCAGCGTCTGCGCGACCGCCTCCAGGTCTTGCGGCTGCAGCCGCAGGTCGAACAGCGGCAGCTCGGGGAAGGTCTCGGCGCCGGCCATCTACCCGATCGCAGGTGGGCGCCCAGCGATGGCGCTCGAGGGCGGGGGGCCTGCGGCGGTGCTCGCGCGAGATCGTGTTGCGGTGGTGGCCGGGCAAGCTTGTACGACGGTGGCGCTCAAGGGATGTTCTTGTAGCGCGGGTCGAATGGATCCCCGAACGCCTCGGCGTCGAGCGCGGCGATGATCTCAGCGATGCCGTCGGGCACAGTCATCAGCGTCTCGAAGCCAAGCTCGGCGCGGATCTTCTCGAAGCTCACCTTGTAGTCGCGCGGGTCCTCGTCGCGCTTGACGTAGGAGACCTTGCCGCGATCGATCTGCCGGCCGATCTCCTGCACGAGGTCGAGCTTGCGGTAGTTCTCGCCGGAGCGGCCCGCGTTGAACACGTTGTGAGCAACCTTCTCGGCGGGCGCCTCGAGCACCGTGCGGACGGCTCGCGCGGCGTCGCGGACGTGGATGTAAGGACGCCAGAACTGCTCGCCGAACACCTCGAGCTCGCGGTTGGCCCACAGTTCGCGTGTGAACTCGTTGACGGTCAGGTCGAAGCGCATTCGCCGTCCCACCCCGTACACGGTGGCAAAGCGCAGGCAGGTCGGCCTCAGCCCGTCGCCCCCGCCACCGCCGAGGATCAGTCGCTCCATGCCGACCTTCTGCTCGGCGTACAGCGACACGGGGCGCAGCTCGCCCGCCTCGGTGATCGGCACGGTGGGGTCGGCCATGCGCCCGTAGTTGGAGCAGGTGGAGGCGAACACCAGTCGCCGCACGCCCGCCGCGCCCGCGTCGGCGACGAGTCTCTCGGTGGCCTGCACGTTGACCTCGTCGGAGACGGCGGGGTCAAGCGCGCAGGCGGGGTCGCCGACGATCGCCGCCAGGTGCACCACGCTCTCCACGCCCTCCAGCGCCCGCCGGCGAGCCTCGGCGTCGCGGATGTCGCCGCGCACGACGAGCACCCCCGCCCGCTCCTGCTCGGCGGCGATCTCCTCCTGGCCGTGCAGCAGCGAGTCGAGCACCCGCACCTCGTGCCCCGCGTCGAGCAGCTCCCGCACGAGCATCGCGCCGATGTAGCCGCTGCCGCCTGTGATCAGTGTCGTGTCGCCCATCTGCGTCCCTCCTTGGTCTACGCGTCGCAGCCGTGCCGCCCGTCGAGTCACCGATGTCAACGGACGTGACACCAGCGATCCTATCCCCGCCATCGGCGCGCGACGGACGCCGCTTGACCCCGTGCGCGACGGGCGCCGTTTGGCGCGTGGCGTAACGTGGTGGCGCCGATGAGCCCCGATGCCGTCCCGCTGCTGTTCTCCAACAACTACGACATGTCCCGGGCGCGCGCGGGATGGCGGGCCGGCACATATCCCAGCCACCACCTGTACGGCACGGCACGGCTGGGCAGCGAGTTCGAGGTCGTGGACCTACCGTTCCGCACCGACGGCGCCATG
>JBEKYV010000408.1:0-3633 GCA_049510515.1 Solirubrobacteraceae bacterium
CCTACGGCACGGTCGCCATCTTCGTGTACGTGCTGATCGCGGCCGCAGAACTCACCCTGCGCCGTCGCCTGGAACGCGATTCGCCGGATCGGCTGCGCGTGCGCATGTGGGGCTACCCCTATCTCACCATCCTCGCCATCGTGGCAATGCTCGCGATCGTATCGGCGATGGCATTCATCCCGGGCCTTCGCTACTCGCTCCTCTTCGGCGTGTTGAGCGCAGCGGCCATGGTCGTGGGCTATGCGCTGCGAAATCTCGCCCGATCCCGGAAACTCAGCGGTTCCATCAGTACGGACGGTCCCCGTTGACGGTGGCGCGGTGCATGGTGCGCCGTTCCGGCAGATAGTCCGCAATCGCATAGTGCTGGGTCACCCGGTTGTCCCAGAAGGCGATATCGTCGACGCTCCAGCGCCAGCGGACCGTGAATTCCGGCTGCGCGGCATGCTTGAACAAAAATGCGAGAAGAGCCGCGCTTTCCCGTGGCGCGAGCTCGTTGATGTGCGTCGTAAAGCCTTCGTTGACGAAGAGCCCCTTGCGGCCGCTCACTGGATGGGTGCGCACCACCGGATGGCTCACCGGCGGATGCTTCGCGACCGCACGCTCGTAACGCTCCTTGAACGCAGGATCGTTCTGCCAGCGTTCCGGCGGGAACGATTTCGCGATCGAATGCGTGGCGGTGAGGCCCTCCAGCATCCGCTGCATCGGCTCCGAGAGCGACTCGTAGGCCGCGGAGCTGCTCGACCAGAGCGTATCGCCCCCGACGCTCGGAAGGCGCTTGGCCGCCAGGATTCCGGCGAGCGGCGGCGTCTCGCTGAAGGTCACATCGGTGTGCCAGTTGTCATTGTCGGGCAGGAAGCTCGCGTGGGTGTCGATCAGCAGGATCTCGGGAAGCTCGGGCAGCACCGGGTAGATCGGATGCACGTGCAGCGAACCGAAGCGCGCGGCAAAGCGGCTCTGCGCCTGCGGCGTGATCGGTTGGTTGCGGAAAAACAGAACCTGATGCTCGATCAACAGCTCGCCCAGGCGGTCGATATCCGACCCCGCGAGATCGCAAGACAGGTCGATACCGTTGAGCTCTGCACCGAGCGCGCGGCCGATACGCGTAACTTCTATGGACATAATTGCCGTTATTGTTCACCCCACGCCGGGCCGGGAGATTATACGAGAGGCAGCCTCGGGCACGAATTAATGTGAGAATGTCGCGCATGGGCGACCCGCAGTCACAGCCTCCATCGCGTTCCGCTATAGGCGAGGATTTGGCTCAGGCGCTGGCCATGGTGCGTGCGGGCCGGTTCGCGAGCGCGGAACTCAAGCTTCGGGCCATTCAAGCAGCAGCCCCCGGAGAAGTGAACAGCTCACGGCTGCTCGGTGCCGCGCTGCTCGCCCAGGACAAGGTACAACCCGCGATCGATATCTTGGAACGCACCGTCGCAGCCGCTCCGCAGTTCTGGCAAGCCCGGACGGATCTCGCGCGAGCCTTGCGCGCCGCGGGACGATTTGAGGAGGCGCGCGCGGCGCTGCGCCAAGTCGTCGAGGCGGCCCCCAACCTCGACACGGCGTGGTTGGCCTACGGGGTCATGGATATCGCGGCGCTGGCCAACTACCTGCTGGGTTACTACGTCCGTATCGCCCGACCCAGCCTCGGCCAGCTCGGCCGCTTCCTCGAGCTCGGCTTGTTCGAGTCGTTCATTCCGGCGGTGTTCGGCGTGAAGGACCCCCAGCTCCCGGCCACGAGCCGTCTCGGCCTGGTGGTCGCCCTGGACCTCATCGCCGTCCTCGGGGTGGGGATCGTCGTGTGGCGGCGTCCGCGGGCGTGGCGGTGCGTCGCCGTGTTTGTGCTCGTCTTCCTGATAGCGATGGTGCCCCTCGGGCTGAACCGGATCACCCTGTTCGGCGTCGGCATCGGTCAGGAGCTGTACTACCAGCAATCGGTGCAGTTCATGTTCTGGATTCTGGTCGCCTTCATCCTGGCATTCGCGGGGCAGCGGGCACGCTCCGTCGTTCCCCGGAGATGGCGTGGCTTCCGCTTGCCGATCCAGGCCTGGGCTGCCGCCACCCTTGTGGTCGTCGCCGCCTACAGCGTGGCCTATGTCAGCTCGGTTGGCGCGCTGGCGGCATCGAACTCCGACCCTCAGCAGTCGAGTCAGTATGTGAATGGGTTCCTCCGCGCCGCGAACCAGCTGCGTGCGACGAGCGGGCAGGAGGTTGACCTGGTCGACCTGTCAGTGCCCGGGAGCGTGCTGGCCACCGCATTCTTCCCCTACACGCGATATGACCTGTTCCTCGCCCTCGTGGACCCCGGTGTGCGCATCGATCAGCCCGCCTCCGAGATCTTCACGGTGAGCCCGTCGGGGGGTCTCGTGCCGGAGAGCTTCCACACGGTCACGGAGGGGGCCTTGAACCACGCCACCGTGTGGTCGATCGACGGGTCGGAGGTCGGGCCCGCTCAGCAGGTCGGGTCCGGAGAGGCCTGCGTGCCCCCCGGGGCGGGGATGTTTCGTTTGGTGGTACCCCTCTCACGATCGGTGAACCTGGTTGCGAACGCGCCGCCGCTGTATGGCGTGTCGGTGAGATATGTCGAGCCCGTCGCCTCATCCGTGACGGTGCTGGTGACCGAGCCCGAGGGGATGATCGTCGACCAAGCCGTGCCCCACCAGTGGGAGGCCGGCGCCGGCGGCGATCTCTTTCCGCTGCTCGCCCCTGCGGTACGGCAGCTGGACGGGCTGGCGTTTGACCTTGTGGGTGGATCCTGTGTCACCGGCCTCTCGCTCGGTGAGTTCGTGGCCGCGGGACAACCCGGCTGAGAGCCGCGCCTTGCCACCGGTTCCCGCGCCGAGGACGCGTCTCAGATGTTCTCGATCTTCCAGTCGAAGCCGATCCGGGGGTCGTCCCAGGCGATGCGGCCCTCGTCGGGGTCGGCGGGGTCGTAGGGCTCGGTCACGTAGTAGGTGAGGATGACGTCGGTGAGGTCGAGCGCCTGGTAGCCGTGGGCGACGAAGGGGGGGATGGCGACCATCCGCGGCGCGTTCTCTCCGAGCATCACGGTCTGGATCCGCGCCTGGGTCGGCGACCCCTCGCGCAGGTCGACCAGGACCACCCGGGCGTTGCCCCGGACCACGTCCCAGTAGTCCCACTGGCGCCGGTGCCAGTGGAAGGCCTTGATCAGCTCAGGGGGGTTGCCGCCGCGGGCGTAGGCGAGGCTGCGCGACATCTGGGCGAAGGGCAGAGCTGGGATGAAGGGACGGCCCTCGTCGTCGAGGTCGCCGCGCTTCAGCTGTTCGATGAAGTAGCCGCGCTGGTCGGCGTGCTTGCGGAAGGTCTTGACCATCACCCCGTCGATGCTTCCGCTGCGCTCCGCGGCGGGGACCCCGGCCATCGCCTGGAGCACCCGCTCCACGGAGTCGGTCAGCGGCATCCAGGGCATCAGCCCAGCTCCACCTGGGATTGGTCGCCGAGCATGAGCCGGTGGGCGCGCGGCCGGCTGACGGAGCGGCGGACCACGCACTCCTTGCCGATCAGCGAGGAGTCGATAGTGCCCTCAACACCGTCGATGACGCTCCTCTCCAGGACGATCGAATTCTCCACCTCGGCACCGCGGATCACGCACCCCGCCCCGACCGAGGTGAAGGGGCC
>JBEKYV010000409.1:0-3625 GCA_049510515.1 Solirubrobacteraceae bacterium
AGAGGTCGGCGAGGCCGCAGGCCTCGATCGCGTTGACCTCGGCGTGGGCGGCGCCGAAGCGCTCGTGCCACCCCTCCCCCAAAACCTCGCCGTTGCGCGCCACCACGGCACCGACAACCGGGTTGGGCTTGACCGCCCCGATGCCGCGCCCCGCGAGCTCGATCGCGCGGGCGAGGTGCAAACGGTCGGTGTCGGTGACGACGGTCATCCCAGCCGTTCAGGATATCCGCCCCGCGTGGGCCGAAGTGTCGAACGTGAAAGTTGCCTCATGCGCGCAGGTAACCATCCCCGCACGGCGAAAGCGAGCGCCTCACCCGCGCGCGCAGCGCCCACCGCGCAGCCGGTAGATCGTCACTTCAGAGCCGGGGCGGGAGTAGGCGAGCGGGTAGTAGTCGAACGACCAGTCGAAGTTGAAGGCGACCGGACGAGCACCGGCGCCGTAGGGGGAGGCGTGGTAGACAACTTCCCCAGCCCGCGCGAGCGCACGGTAGTAGGCGACGGCGAGCGGCGCGCGCGAAGGGTCGGCAAACGCGCGGCCGGACTCCACGGAGCCGCTCACCACCCAGCAGTAGCCTTCGCGCTCGTAGTAGGCAATCAGCGACGGGGCGAGCGTGAGCTCGTAGTTTTCGAGGCTGACGACGTGGCCTTCGCCCGGCGTGAGCGCCCCCGAAGGCGCGATCCGCGAGCGCAGCGACTGGTACTTCAGCCAGCGGTCGCCGTCGGGCACCGTACGCGTGGGGTGGCCCACATCCTGCACCCACTCGTCGGGCACGATCGGCTCAACCACCACCTTCGCGCCGGCGGGCACATGCGCAACCATCCACGCGCGCGCGAGCGAGCGGGTGTCGGCACGCGAGAGCAGGAGGCCAGAGTGAACGCTGTAAACGACCCCCTGCGCACACAGCGCGAGCACAGCGAGGGCGGTGAACACGACCGACACCATCCGCGCGCGCGATCGGGGGGCATTTTTTTGGATGGGCTTCGCCGGGGGGGCTCGTTTTTCGCTGAGACCGTGGACGGCTCGCGCCAGCGCGCGGGCGCATTGCAGCGCGGCGAAGGCGGCGAGCAGACAGAGGATCGGGAAGATCGGCAGCAGCCAGCGCCCGAAGTAGCGGCCCTCAGAGCCCATGAACAGCAGGTAGAGCAGCGGCGCCGGCACGAGCACCCAGCCGAGCTTGCGCTCCCGCCACCACACCATCACAGCACCGGCGAGCGCGGCAAGTGACGGCACCCAGCCGAGGCCCCAGGTGAGCGACCACAGGTAGTACACCAGCCCGCTCTCGCGCGGTGCACCGAGCTTGCCCTGGGTTTCGCCGGAGATCGATGACTGGTGGGCGAGACCCTGCTCGAAGGCGTGGAAGTCCAGCAGCGAGTAGGGGTCGGCGAGCAGGAAGGCCCCCAGCGCGGCAGCGCCGGCGAGCACCAGGCCCACCAGCACAGGTCGACCGGCCGGCACGACGCGCGGGGCGGCATTCCGCGTCGCCGTTCCGGCCTCCCCGGCTGCACTCTCTCCCCCGGCAGTGACCCGACCGCCCTTGCGGGCTTGCCGTTGTGAGGTCGGCGCGAGGTACTGCGAGGCCGCGGCCGCGAGCAGCGGCAGCAGCGCGATTCCCCCGGTGTACTTCGTCGCGCAGGCAAACCCGAGTCCCACCCCGGCGATCAGGTAGTCGCGCGCCCGGCCTTTGCGCAGCACCCCCGCGGTGCCCAGCAGCGAGAGCGTCAGCGGCGCGAGCGTCGGGACGTCGTTGAGCGCGAGGTGGGCGTAGAGCACCGGCAGGAACGCCACCGCCTCCAAAGCCGCGGCGAGCAGCGCGACGCCGCGGTCGAACAGGCGCGCGCCGGCGACGTACAGCAGCCACACCGCCAGCGTGCCCAGCAGCGCGGCGCACACGCGCGCCAGCGTGAACACCGCCGTGGGGTTGGCCGCGAAAGTGTGCGAAACGCCAGCGCGTCCACCAAACCAGGCGGCGAACACCAGCCGCAGCAGGTCGGTGTAGGCGGGCGGGTTGACGAAGTAGTGGGGGTTCCAACCGAGCGTGAGCATCCCGATCGCGCGCGGCACGAAGTGGGCGTCCTCGTCGGAGTTGTAGGCGTAGGGAAGACCCTGGCGGATGCCCCACAGGCGCAGTCCGAGCGCCAGAACGAGCACGAGCGCCAGTCCAAGCCACACCAGCCCCCGCGCGCCAGCGCGCCCTCCCAACCCCTCCCCCGCTCCACCGCGCGACTCGGCCGTTGCGCTTGCACCGGAGGGCATCGCGCTCGCCGGGGGAGGCCCGGGGGCGGTGCTGCCCTCAGCAGTTGCCATACACCGCGTAGTAACGGCTCGTGTAGATCCGCCGGAAGCCGTGCGGCGGGATCTGGTCGAGCGGATTGTCGCCGACGTCGACGATCGCCTCCTGGAAGACGGCCGCGCCGAGCGGGTACACCGCGACGCTCGCACGCGCGATCCGCTCGCTGAGCGATGGGTCGCCCGCTTCGCTGTCGGCGCGCGCCTGGCTGCGGGCGACGATCTCACGCTGGTTGCCCACGCCGAGGATCCAGCGTGCGTCGGGAATCAGCTTGTTGTCGGGCAGCGACAGCAGCGGGCAGCGCGCCAGTTCGGCGCGCACCTTGGGGCTGTGCAGAGCGACGGCCAGCCCTTCGTGGAAGTCGTCGTGGTAGGCCAGCGTGGTGCGCGCGTTGGAGAGGCTGGTGACCGACACCGCCGCCACCGCGCCGTACACCAGCAGCGCCGCACCCGCCGCCATCCACCCGCGGCGCAGCGCCGAGCCGGGCCGCAGCAGCGACCAGCCGCCGATCGCCAGCGCGCAGAACGGCAGCAGCAGTGCCGCCGCGCCCATCATGTAGCGGTCGATCACCGACGCCCCGGAGGCGCCCTCGGCGACGTACACGAGCAGCAGCAGCGCCAGCACCGCGAGCGGGACGCGCGCGCGGCGGGGCGTCAGCCAGAGCCCAAGCGCCGCGCCGGCGAGGCCGCCCAGCACGATCGGCAGCTTGTCGATCCGCACCAGGTAGCGCCAGGTGGCGGCGAGCACGGAGGTGAAGCCCTTGGTGCGTTCCAGTTCGGCGGCCAGCACCGCGGTGGAGTGCAGCGAGTACAGCGGGTCGCCGGTGACCAACGTGTCGATCGCCATCCACGCCAGCGGCGCCGCGGCGACCAGCGCGGCGTAGCTCAGTCGCCGACGGTTGCTCACGGTGCGCGGCCACACGCACCACAGCCAGTACACCCCCGCCAGCACCCACGCGTCCGGGCGCAGCAGGCCGGCGAGTGCCAGCAGCACGAACACCGGCGTGCCGCGGCGCGTGCGCTCCACCTCCAGTGCCGTGGCCCACACGATCAGCGCGAGGTAGGTGAGGTCGAGGTAGCCCTGCGCGGCGAGATTGGCGTCGTACAGTCGCGTCAACATCAGCAGCGCCGCGAGCACCGCCACCAACGGCCCGAAGCAGAGGCGGGTGAGACGGAACAGTCCGGCGGTGAGCGCCACGAACGAGGCGATCGAGCCGAGCACCATCAGCCGCGCGCCGGTTTGCCCGAACAGCGAGCAGAGCGCTCCGAAGGCGAGCGCGAGCGGATGGTCGGTGGGGGCCCGGTAGACGCCGAAGTCGGGCAGCTGCAGGTGCAGCA
>JBEKYV010000041.1:0-13114 GCA_049510515.1 Solirubrobacteraceae bacterium
GGGTCGCCCTCCCCGCTCCCCCCCGGTCAGGCTGGGCCTGGCGTGACGCGGTAGGCGTCGAACACCGACTCGGTGTTGCGCAGGCGGTTGACCGCGCCCTTCAAGGCATGCGTGTCGGCGACCTCGATCACGAAGCGGTTCTTGACCATCGGCGGGTTGGAGAGGCAGCGCGCTTCCACGATGTTGGCGCCGGCCTCGGAGAAGACCCGCGAGAGGTCCTCCAGCAGCCGGTGGCGGTCCCACGCGTCGATCTGGATTTCGACGACAAACCCGCTCGACTGCTCCCCCTCCCAATACACCTCGGTGAAGCGTTCGGGGTTCTTGCGCAGCACGGTCGCGTTGGGGCAGTCCTCGCGGTGGATCGTGATGCCGCGGCCCAGTGAGATGTAGCCGACGATCTCATCGCCGGGCACCGGCCGGCAGCACTTGGCCAGGCGCAGCATCACGTCGTCCACGCCCTCCACTCTGATCCCGTACTGGCCGGAGGAGCGCGTCGGGCGCCGCGCGGAGCGCCCCACCTTGAGCAGATCGCTGGCGGCGGTCGCCCCGCCGTCGGCCGCCTCGCCGCGCTTGAGGCGCTGCATCACCTTGTTGACGACGATCTTCGGCGACACCTTGGCGCCGCCGAGCGCCATGTAGAAGTCGTCGGCCTTGCGGTAGCCCATCTCGCGGATCACGTCCGCCAGCAGCGCCGAGCCGGTGATCCGCTGCGCCGGCAAACCCTGGCGCTTGAGGTGCTCCTGCAGCAGCTCGCGCCCGGTGTGCTCGGTGTCCTGGCGGGACTCCGCTTTGAACCACGCCCTGATCTTGTTGCGCGCGCGCGTGGTCTTCACCATCGCCAGCCAGTCGCGCGAGGGGCCGCGCTCGCGCTTGGTCGTGAGGATCTCGACGATGTCGCCGCTGCGCAGCTCATAGTGCAGCGGCACGATCTTGCCGTTCACCTTCGCCCCCACGCAGCGGTGGCCGATCTCCGTGTGCACCTCGTAAGCGAAGTCCAGCGGGGTGGCGCCCGCCGCGAGCGACTTCACCTCGCCCTTGGGCGTGAACACGTACACCTCGTCTTCAAACAGGTCGATCTTCAGGCTCTCCATGAACTCCTTGGGATCGGACATGTCCTGCTGCCAGTCGAGCATCGAGCGCAGCCACTTGACCTTGGAGTCATCCTCCAGGCCGCCCGAGCGCTCGCGCTTCTCGCCGCGCTGCTTGTACATCCAGTGCGCCGCCACACCGAACTCCGCCATCTCGTGCATGTCAGCGGTGCGGATCTGGATCTCCAGCGGCCGTCCCTCCGGCCCGATCACCGTTGTGTGCAGCGACTGATACATGTTGAACTTGGGCATCGCGATGAAGTCCTTGAAGCGCCCCGGCAGCGGCTTCCACAGCGAGTGGATCACCCCCACCGCGCCGTAGCAGTCCTTCACGGAGTCCACGATCACGCGCATCGCGGTGAGGTCGTAGATCTCGTTGAACTCGCGTCCCTTCTTGGTCATCTTCGCGTAGATCGAGTAGAAGTGCTTGGCGCGCCCGGCGATCTGCGCCTCGATTCCGAGCTTGCGCAGCTCGCTCGTCAGATACTCGCCGGCCTCGCTCACGTAGCTCTCGCGCTCCTCGCGCTGCTGGGCGACCAACCCCTTGATCTCCTGGTACTTGCGGGGGTGCAGGGTCGCAAACGCGAGGTCCTCGAGCTCCCACTTGATCGCGTGGATACCCAGCCGATGGGCGATCGGGGCGTAGATCTCCAGGGTCTCCTTCGCCTTGTCGATCTGCTTCTGCTTGGGCATCGCCTCGATCGTGCGCATGTTGTGCAGGCGGTCGGCGAGCTTGATCAGGATCACCCGCACGTCGGTGGCCATCGCCACCATCATCTTGCGGTAGTTCTCCGCCTGCGCCTCGTCGCGCGAGTGGAAGGTGATGCCGGTCAGCTTCGTGACGCCGTCGACGATGCCCGCGACCTCCGCGCCGAAGCGCTCGCGCACCTCCTCGATCGAGGCCGAAGTGTCCTCCACGGTGTCGTGCAGCAGCGCCGCGCACAGCGTCTCGGTGTCCAAGCGCATCCCCGCGCAGATCCGGGCGACGCCGACGGGGTGCACGATGAAGTCCTCACCCGACTTGCGCCGCTGGTCGGCGTGGTGCTCGCAGGCAAACACGAACGCCTCTTCCACGCGCGCACGGTCGATCTGGATCGTCGTGTCGGCCGCGTGCTCGGAGACGATCGCAAACAGGTCACCGAGCAGGCGGCGCTCGAACTCGTTGAGCTGCCCGGCGATCGCGGGCGATCGCTCCGGCTCCTTTGTAGGGCTCGCCTGAGCCCGGTGTGTCTGCTCTGTCGCCATTCCTTTAAGGGTAGGGCCTTTCGGGCTGAGAACGTGCGACCAATCCAATCGCGCGTCCTCAGGCGAAGAGCACCAGCTCTCCCTCCTCCTCGGGAATCCCCTCACCGAGCGCCGGCAGCTCGGCGGCTCGCGCATGGCGCAGCACCAGGCGCGGCTCGCTCACCCCACGCCACTCGTTGACCTCCAGAGTGAACGTCGCATCTGCGGGGACACCGTCGCGCACCGGTAGGCTGGTACCTGCGCCGAATGCGACCGCGCGGGCGCGCGCGCCGTCGGCGAGCACCGTGAAACGCACGTGCCTACCCTCCCCCATCGGCCGGCGCTCGGCGAAGCGCGCACCCTGCACGAGCAGCGACACCACCGGATTGGCACAGCCAAAGGGAGCCAGCACCCGCAGCTCTTCGGCGAGCGCCATCCCCAACTCCCCGCCGTGCACAACCGCATCCACCCGCTCGCTTCGCACCAGCTGCTCGGCGCTCAGCACACGCTCGGCGTGGGCGGCGAACGCGGCGGCGAACTCCTCCAGGCGCTCGCGTTCGATCTCCAGCCCGGCCGCGGCGCGATGGCCGCCGTGGCGCAGCAGATGGCCCGCGCATGCATCAAGGCCCGCCAGCAGGTCGAAGCCTGCGATGCTGCGCCCCGACCCACGACCGAGGGCGGGAGACGCTGAAGCATCCCCGCTTCGGCCGAAGACGGGAGACGCTGAAGCATCCCCGCTTCGGCCAGCGGCGCCTTCGAGCGCCACCAGCACGAACGGCCGGTGGTGGCGCTCGGCCAGTCGCGAGGCGACGATCCCGATCACCCCGGGATGCCAGTCCTCACCGGCGAGGACGTACGCAGCGCGCTCGCCCAGCGCCGCCACCTGACGCTCGGCGTCGAACAGGATGCGCGTCTCGGTGTGCTTGCGCTCGTGGTTGGCGCGGTCGAGCTCGGCCGCGATCTCCTGCGCGCGCACGGGATCATCGGTGAGGACCAGCTCAAGGCCGGCATCGGCGCGGTGCATCCGCCCCACCGCATTCAGCCGTGGCGCCAGCGTGAACGCCACGGTGCGCTCGTCAAGTTGACCGCCACTCGCACCTGCAACCGCCAGCAGCGCCCGCAGCCCCGGCTTGGTGGTCGCCGCCAGCGCGCGCAGGCCGTTACGCACCAGCGTGCGGTTCTCACCCAGCAGCGCCACCACGTCGGCGATCGTCGCGAGCGCCACGAGGTCGAGGTCGTCGTGCGGGCGATAGAGGTTCCCTCCACCTCCCGACATCGAGCGGCCGCCGGCCTCCCACAGGCCGAGCGCCAGCTTGTACGCCACGGCAGTCGCACACAGGTCGGGGCAAGGGTAACCGCACACGGCGGGGTGCACGATCGGCGCCCGCGGCAGTGCGCCGTCGGCGCGCGGCGAGTGGTGGTCGCTGACCACCACCCCGAGTCCCAGCGCCCGCGCGAGGTCCACCTCCTCGACCGCCGTGATCCCGCAGTCAGCGGTGATCAGCAGGCGCGTGCCGCGCACCGCGAGGCGCTCGATCGTGTGCGGGCTCAGCCCATACCCGTCGCTGGCACGGTCGGGCAGATACCAGTCCACGTCGGCTCCCAGCGCTCGCAGAACGCGCACCAGCACCGCGGTGGAGCAGATCCCATCGACGTCGTAATCGCCATGCACCGTGATCCGCGCACCGGCGCGCACCTGCGCAAGGATCGTGGCGAGCGCCTCGTCGATCCCCTCAAACGCGGCGGGTGGGTGCTCCTCGTCGGCGGCTAGGAAGGCCCGCGCCCGCTCCGGGATGCCCAAACCGCGGCGCACCAACACCTGGGCGAGCGCCCCGCTCACCCCCAGTTGCTCTTCGAGCGCGCGCACCTGCGACTGCGGGCACGGCGCGACATCAAAGCGGCTGCTCGACTCCATCGCAGCCCACCCTACGGGTGGGCATGGACGGAACTACAGACCCTTACCGCGGGGGGCTGGTGAGTGCCGCCCGCATACCCTCGCGGCGGATGCCCTCCAGGTAGACAGCAGCCATGCCGATCAGCGAGCCCGGCACCGCGAACAGCACCACCGCGATGTCGGTCTGCTTTTTCCCCGGGATCGCGAGGCCGGAGACTTTGATGCTGTAGATCAGTGTGCTGATCACAACCGCGCCGATCAGCGAGCCGATCAGCGCGCCGACGATCCCGCCCCAGAAGCGGTCGGGCAGCCAGATCGTGAAGTGCCAGATCGCGAGGCCCATCATCACCCAGCCGAGCATTCCCATCAGTGGTTTCCCCCATAGCGGTGTTTGTGGGCGGTGGCGATCGAGCAGCATACGCGGACGTGGTGGAGGCAGATCATCGGCTCCTCCCATGGCGTTTGTTGCGCGGCCGTTTTGCTCGTTTGGGCTGTTCCTTGAGCACCAGATCCTCAGGGGTCAGATCGGTCGCCGGCTCCTGCGGCGCCGTTGGCTCCACGGGCGGTTTGGCCGACGGGGCCTTCGGGGCACGTCTCCTGGCGGGCATCGTGCTGGTGGCGGTCGAGCGACCTTTGCCGGTAGGGCTGGGGCGGCCGTTGACATCATCCCGCTCGATGTCCAAATCGCGCACCATCTCCTCGAACTCCTCCTGGGAGACCTGCTCGCCCGGCTCCTCCGCCGCCACCAGCAGGCCGCCTTTGCGCTGGCGCCGGCGCTGTTTGGCGGGCTCCACGTCGATCGGCGAGCCGTCGAGCGCGGTCGCGTACGGGGGCACCGCGCCGAAGTCGCGCACCAGACGCGCGCGACGGTTGCGGTAGGAGCCCTCGCGTTCCTTCCACTGGGTGAGCACCGGCGAGGCGATGAAGATCGAGGAGTAGGCGCCGGAGGCGATCCCGACCATCAGCGCGAACGCGAAGTTCTTCAGCGTTTCCCCGCCAAACAGCAGCAGCGACAGCACCGGCAGCAGCGTGCAGAAGCTGGTCGCCAGCGAGCGCGTGAGCACCTCCGACATCGAGCGGTTGACGATCTGCGAGAACGCGGCGCGCGGCATTCGCGGCACGTTCTCGCGCACGCGGTCGAACACGATGATCGTGTCGTACAGCGAATAGCCGAGGATCGTCAACAGCGCGGCGACCGTCGCACTACTCACTTCGCGGCCGGTGAGCGCGTACACCCCCGCGGTGATCAGCAGGTCGTGCATCAACGCGATAAGCACGGGCACCGCGTACTTCCACTCGAAGCGCAGCGCGATGTACACGGAGATCACGATCAGCGAGGCGATGATCGCGATCACCGCCGACTTGGCTACCGTCGCCCCGAAGGTCGGCCCGATCGAATTGTCGGAGGTGTCGCGCAACGGGCTGATCTTGGCGAGCGATTCCTCGACCGCGGCCACCTGAGTCGGCTTGAGCTGCTTGAGCGAGATCTGGTAGCCGCTGCCGCCGACGTTCTTGTCGCCGGTGAGCTTCTGGATCTGGGCGTTGGCAAGGTTGTGTTCGCGCAGCACCGTGCGGATCTGTTCCTGAGAGATCGGCTGGGTGAAGCCCGTCTGGATACGGGTGCCGGAGGTGAAGTCGATGCCGAAGTTGATCCCCTTGCCGCCGATCGCCAGCGCGCCGATCAGCAGGATCGTGCCCGACAGCGAGAAGAACCACTTCGAGGCGCCCATGAAGTCGAAGCGCAGCGCGCGCTTGGCGCGGGCGGCCCCGAGCAGCGCGGGGTGGCCGATCACCCGCGAGCGGCCCATCGAGCCTAGCGCCGCCTGTGTGGCGAGCACGGCGGTGAACAGCGACAGCAGCGTGCCGATGCCGAGCGTGAAGGCGAAGCCCTGCACTTCAGCGGTGGCGAGCGCGAACAGGATGAAGGCGGTCATGAACGTCACCACGTTGGCGTCCACGATCGCCGCGAAGCCGCGTTTGTAGCCCGCGGCGATGCCGGCCGGGATCGAGCGCCCGGCGCGGATCTCCTCCTTGATGCGCTCGAAGATCACGATGTTGGCGTCCGCGGCGATGCCGATCGTGAGGATCAGGCCGGCAATGCCGGGCAGCGTCAGGACGATCGGGATCGCCTTGATCAGCGCGAAGTAGTAGATGCTGTAGATCGCGAGGCCCCCGATCGCGATGATCCCCAGCACGCGGTAGAAGGTCAGCAGGAAGATGCACACCACCAGCAGGCCCACCGCCATTGCGAGCAGGCCCTGGTCGAGCGCCGTTTTGCCGAGCGTCGCGGAGACCTGCGAGTGGGAGATCTGTTCCAGCTTGATCGGCAGCGCACCCGACTGCAGCTCGTCGGCGAGGTTCTGCGCAGAGGTGAGCGTGAAGCCGCCGGTGATCTCCGAGCCGCTGGAGGCGTCGATCCCGTTGGGGTAGGCGGTGTAGTCGATCGACGGTGCGGTGATCACCTGTTCGTCGAGCACGATCGCGAAGTGCTGCAGCGCTTCGGGCTTGGTGACGCCGGGCAGCTGGGCGTTTTCGCCGCGCCTTGCGATTTCCTTGGTGACCCGTTCGAACACCGTCTTGCCGTGTTCGTCGAAGCCGAAGGTCACATCTGGCAGCCCCGAGCCGGTGCCTTCGCTCTGGTAGCCCTGCTGCGGGTTGTTGATGTTTTCGCCGCTCAACACCGGGTTGTCATTGAGCACGTAGAAGCTGTTCGGTTCGGCCTTTGTGACTTTGTTCTGGAATTCTTCGGGGCGCGCCTGCACGAGCACGGTGCCGGGGTTGACGTGCACGGCCTTCGGCTTGGCGCCGGCTGGCGGTTTATAGCCGTCCGCGTAAAGCTCGGCCTGCGTATCGGCGGGGCCGCAGATCGGTTTGCCGCCGTTGCACAGCATCTTTTCGTGCTTGGTGTCGATCAGGTACCACGCGCCATAGATACAGCCGTGGACCTGCGCGGCTGTGCAGCCTTTATCCAGCGTAGTCGCGTTGGGGTACAGGTAGGGCTTGCGCTTTGCGGCCAGCTGCACCGCTTTGTACTCTGGCAGCCCGCAGCGCACCGCCGCCGGTTCGGGCCCGCACGTCGCGGCGCGGTTGGTCGGTTCGGGGTTGCCCGAGGGCCCGATCACGTTGGGCTCCCAGTCGTAGAAGAGCAGCTGGGCAGTCTTGCCGACCTGCTCTTCGGCGCGCTTGACGTTGGTGACGTCGGGCAGCGAGACGTTGATTTCGCTGCCGCCGTACAGCTGGATTTCCGCCCCGCCTACGCCGATCTGGTCGACGCGCTTACGCATGATGTTGATCGCGCGGTTGAGCGATTCGTTGTTGACCTTGGCGTGGGCGGTGGGGATCCCCTTGTAGATGAACGACACCCCGCCCTTCAGGTCGAGCCCCAGGCGCGTCGGTTTGGTGGCGATGATGACCGCCGACACCGCCAGCAGCAGGGCGACGAGCAGCAGGACCAAAGAATTGCGGCGACGATCGCTCACGGGCAGCCGGAGGCTGCCCGCCCCGCCGCGTCTGAGCACGGGTGGGAGGGCAGCATGGTCGAGGGCCTATGCGCGCGAGGGTGCGAGTTTGCGGTTGACGGCGGGGCGGTCATTCGGATCCAAGACTACTTGTCCGGGGTAAGGACGAGCAAAAGACCGCCCTCGTCGTCGTAGGCGGGGAACATGTCCGCCCGCGCGGTGGCGGGCAGGTCGCGGTCGCCGCTGACGCGCACCGGCTTGCCCAGCGCGCGCACCCCCCACTCCAAAACCGTGCCGACGGGGTCGTCCCCGTTGGAGAACTCCAGGCCGAGCGCCTGCGCCACCGGCCGGCCGATCACCGCTTCCTCCTCCAGGCCGGTGAGCGCAAAGGAGTTCTTGCCGCAGCCGATCACCCGCCCCTCGCGATCGCACACGAAGAACGCGGCGTCCGGCGCGGGGTAGTAGTCGTCGAGCAGTTCGAAGAGGAACGCGAAGCCACACTTTGCGCAGCCCTTTGGCTGGCGGGTGAAGCCGAGGTTGCGGTCGAGCTCGCTGGAGCGATGACCGCAGTTGGGGCAGATGAAAGGGTGGGACATGGTCGTGTCCACAAAGAGTAGGGAAGCAGCGGCGCGGAGGTCCCGATCCTAGAAAAGCACGGGATCGCCGCTCGCTGGCGGCTCCAGCCCAAGATGGGCGAATGCCGCGAGCGTCGCTGTGCGACCGCGCGGGGTGCGCTTGAGCAGGCCCTCGCGCAGCAGATGGGGCTCGTAGACGTCCTCGATCGTGTCGCGCTCCTCGCCTACGGCGACCGCCAGCGTGGAGAGGCCGACGGGGCCGCCGGCGAACTTCTCGCAGATCGCACGCAGGATCTCGCGGTCGAGGCGGTCAAGACCGCGCTCGTCGACCTCCAGCAGCTCCAGCGCCGCGCGCGCGGCATCGGCGCTGAGAACGCCCTCCATCCGCACCTCGGCGTAGTCGCGCACGCGACGCAGCAGGCGGTTGGCCACACGCGGGGTGCCGCGGCTACGCTCCGCGATCGCCTCGGCGCCGCCCTCCTCCAGCGGGATCTCGAGGATCCCCGCGGAGCGCCTGACGATCGTCGTGAGCTCCGCGGTGGTGTAGGGCTCCAGGCGCGCCTGGATGCCGAAGCGATCGCGCAGCGGCGTGGTGAGCAGGCCCGTGCGGGTGGTGGCCCCGACCAGCGTGAAGGGCGGCAGATCGAGCGTCACCACACGCGCGCCGGCGCCCTGGCCGACGGTGATCGGTAGGCGGCGGTCCTCCATCGCCGGGTAGAAGGTCTCCTCCAAGGTACGCGGCAGGCGATGGATCTCATCGACGAAGAACACGGAGCGCGGCTCCAGGGCGGTGAGAAACGCCGCGATGTCTCCCTTTCGCTCCAGCGCGGGACCGGCGGTCTGCACGAACGGCGCCCCGAGCTCGCTCGCGACGATCTGCGCGAGCGAGGTCTTGCCGAGGCCGGGCGGCCCCGCGAGCAGCAGGTGGTCGAGCGCCTCCCCACGCGCGGCGGCCGCCTCGATCGCCACCGCGAGCTGTTCGCACAGCGCGCGCTGGCCGACGAACTCGCCCAGGCGACGTGGGCGCAACGAGCGCTCGAGCTCCTCCTCGACCTCGTCCAGCTCGTCCAGGTCGGGGGTTTGGATGCGGGTCATCGGCGGCGCTCGTTCATGTGAGCGGCTTGGATACAGCTCATCGGCGGCTCACCCCGTGCGCGCCGTGCGCAGCGCCTGTGCGATCAGCTCCTCGGCGCTCTCGCCCGTCGCCTCGCGCAGCAGCTCCTCGACCTCGCCGTGGCTGTAACCAAGCTCCAGCAGCCCGTCGCGGGCGAGCGTGCGTGGGCTCTCCACGCGGCGGGCCTTGATCGCCGCGCCGCCGGCGCCGGCCCCCACGTCGATCTCCACGCTCACCCCCACCTTCTCGCGCAGCTCGACGATGATCCGCTCTGCCGTGCGCTTCCCGATCCCCGGCACCGCCTGCAGGCGCGCCGCGTCGCCCGCCGCGAGCGCGGCCACCAGCTCCCGCGGCGGACCGGCGGAGAGCACCGCGAGCGCGACCTTGGGGCCGACGGCCTGCACAGAGAGCAGCATCAGGAAGAGGTCGCGCTCCTGCTCGGAGTGAAACCCGTACAGCTGCAGTGCGTCGTCGCGCACGATCAGGTGGGTGTGCAGCGTGGTCCCACCGCCCACGGCGGGGATGTGGCGCAGGGTCTCGGCCGACACCGCCGCGCGATGGCCGACCCCGCCGCAGAGGATCACCACGTGGTCGGCACGGCGCACGGCCACTTCGCCTCGCAGCAGCGCGATCATGCTCCCAACTCCCCAGGGCAATTGGTTGGAGCCCAAAAAGAAGACATAACAACCACGCACCTGGTAGGGCACGAAAAAGAACATGCAATCACCGCGCCCCCACCGCCTCGGCCGCGGCCACGGCGTGAGCGAGCGGAGCGGCATTGAGGTGGCAGAGCGCCACCGCGAGCGCATCGGAGGCGTGGTCGGGCGTGGGCAGCTCCGACAGCGACAGCAGGGTCTGCACCATCCGCGCGACCTGCGCCTTGTCCGCGCGGCCATTGCCGCACACCGAGGACTTCACGCGCTGGGGGGTGTAGGAGAAGCATGGAACACCGCGCTCCCCGGCGGCGAGCATCGTCACCCCACGTGCATGACCGACCGCGAAGGCGGTTTGCACGTTCTGGCCGAAGTAAAGCTGCTCCAAAGCCATCGCCGCGGGGCGATGCTCGTCGATCAGCTCCAGCACGCGCCCGTGCACGCTCGCCAGGCGCGACTCCAAGCTGGCCCCCGCGGGCGTGTCGATCACCCCGCCGTCGAGCGCGGCCATGCGGCGCCCGCAGCGGGCGACGACGCCATAACCGGCGTTGGCGAGGCCGGGGTCGATGCCGAGGACGATCATGAGGAGTGATTCTGCGCGTGCGGTCGGACGCCTGCCCGCCACCGCCTCGGCACGGCTTCAGGCGACGCTCCTCACCCGCCACGGCGCGGCGCCCGAGGCCCACAGGTCGTTGAGCGCGATCGCGTCCTTGTAGGTGTCCATGCACTCCCAGAAACCCTCGTGACGGAAGGCACGCAGCTGATCGGCAGCGGCTAGCCGTTGTAAGGGCTCGCGCTCGAGCACGGAGTTGTGCGCGAGGTAGTCGAGCGCCCCTGGGCGCAGGCAGAGGAAGCCGCCGTTGATCCAGTGCTCGGAGCGCGGCTTCTCGCGAAAGCCGAGCACGCGGCCGTCCTCCCCGTCCAGCTCGGCCACGCCAAATTGCAGCTCGGGGCGCACGACGGTGATCGTGGCGAGCGCCCCGTGCGCCTCGTGGAAGGCCAGTAGCCGCGCAAGGTCGATGTCGGCGAGGCCGTCGGCGTAGGTGAGGCAGAACACGGGCTCGTCCGCGAGCAGCTCCTCCAGCCGCTTGACCCGGCCGCCCGTGGGGGTGTCGAGGCCGGTGTCCACACACTGCACCGCCACGCCCTCCGGCCAGCCCCGCGCGGCGACGAAGCGCTCGATCAGCTCGCCCCGGTAGCCCGTCGCCAGCAGGAAGCGCCGGAAGCCCTGCGCGGCGTACAGCTCGATCACGTGCTCCAGGATCGGGCGCCCGCCGATCTCGATCAGCGGCTTGGGGATCTCGCGGGTGCGCTCGCGCAAACGGGTGCCGCGCCCGCCGCAGAGGATCACGACGGGTGGCAGAACGGGAGTGGTCATTGGGGATCGTCCACGTGCGCGTGTTGTGCAACCAAGCGCACGGGGGCGGGGCGTCCTACCCCGCCGCGACCGTCGGTGCGCCTGCCAACCTCATCCTGCCACCCGCGTGAGCATGTCGGCCGGAACATCGAAGTTGGCGTGCACCGCGGAGACGTCGTCGTTCTCTTCAAGCCCATCGATCAGCTTCATCAGCTTCACGACCTGGCCCTCGTGCTCGATCGGCACGAGGCTGGAGGGCCGGTAGGTGAGCTCGGCGCTCTCCAGCTCCACGCCCGCTTCCTCAAGCCCCCGGCGCACCGCGGTGAAGTCGGCGAGCGGCGTGATGACCTCGAAGACGTCCTCGTCCTCGGAGAGGTCCTCGGCACCCGCCTCCACGGCGACCAGCAGATCGTCCTCGGTGTAGCGCGAGGCGTCGACGAGGATCACGCCCTTCTTCTCGAACAGGTAGGCCACCGAGCCGGGCTCACCGAGCGAGCCGCCGTATTTGGTGAAGAGGTTGCGCACGTCCGGGCCGGTGCGGTTGCGGTTGTCGGTGACGGTCTCGACCAGCAGCGCCACCCCGGCGGGGCCATACCCCTCGTAGATCACCGTCTCCAGCGCCTCCCCATCGCCGCCCTCGCCGGTGCCCTTGGCGATCGCGCGCTCGATGTTGTCCTTCGGCATCGAGGCCGCTTTGGCCTTGCGGATCGCGTTCTCAAGCGCCGCATTTGAGTCGGGGTCCCCCCCGCCCTCGCGCGCCGCGACCGTGACGGCGCGCGCCAGCTTCGTAAACGCCGCCCCACGACGGGAGTCAACGATCGCCTTCTTGTGCTTGATGCTCGACCACTTGGAGTGTCCTGACATGCCAGTGAGGATACTTGGGCCTCCCGCGTTGGGCTTCCCGCGCAAGCGCTCCCTCAGCGCTTCCTTTGATTTTGCTCTTGCGCGTCGACCGCTTTGCTTTGGGGCATAGCCTGGCAGCGCAGCGCTCGCTGCCTCCTGTCAGCTGGCCCGCAGAGCCTGTACGAGCCTCGGAAGCTCCGCATCGGGGGCCGCCGCCAAACGCTGCAGGCGATGCTCCTCGTCTGGCAGGGCTGCGAGTGCCTCTCTGATCAGCCGACGCAACTCGATCAGCTCCTTCTCACTGTGTGGCTCACCTGCGAACGCCAAAATACGCAACGTCGAATTGATCCCGCCAAGCGTATGCTGAAGATGTTCCTCGCGGGTCCATGGCGAGGAGTGGACGGTCGCCGGCTCGCAGTGATAGCAGCGCCAGGTCTCCTCGTCGGCGCGATACCACTCGTGGACGCCACAATCGCGAGGGCCCTTGGGTAGGAGATCCGCTAGCACAACGGGCAAGCGTCCACGCAGCCATGTCCTGAATCGATAACGGCCACCGCGCATCCTCACCATGCTATCTCCTCACCTTCGCCATCCTTATCGCCATCCTTACCGCTGCTTGCGCTTGCTTCGCAGTCCACGGAACTTCTCCTCGCGCTGATAGCGGCGGCGCTCCCCAACCGGAAGCTCTTGTCACGCGCGCGGCGAGCAACCTCATCGTCACTGAGGTTCTGAAATTCGCTCTCTCGTTGCCGTCGGCCCATCGGCGAGGCAGAGTAGATCGTGCTTGGGACGAACTCTCAGGAGCGCTCCATCTCGCGCAGATGCTCGATGTTCGCTTGATCCTCGGCGTGCAGCGCATAGGATGCTGTGCAATGCCCCCCATCAGCCCACCCCCCGAGATCTTCAAG
>JBEKYV010000410.1:0-5168 GCA_049510515.1 Solirubrobacteraceae bacterium
TGCCTCGACGGGACGGCCCGTGAGTACCTCACACGAGCGCTCGCTGAGGGCGTGATGCCAACCCTTGCGAGGCTCCTCGACGATGGCGGCCGCTTGCTGAGCGCCCAGGCCCAGGTGCCGACCCTGACGAACGTCAACAACGCCTCGATCGTGACCGGGGTGAGCGCGGCCGTGCATGGAGTCTCGGGCAACCACTACCTCGCACCGGACGGACGGGAGCGTCAGCTCACGGACCCCGAGGCGCTGCGCGCCGAGACGATTCTCGCCGCCGCCCAGCGAGCCGGGTTTGCGGTCTTGGCGGTGAGCGCGAAGGACAAGCTGCGGACGCTGCTCGGCACGGGCGGGGTGCCGTCGATCAGCGCCGAGCGAGCCGACGAGCTGACATTGGATGGGCTCGGTGGGCTCACCGGACAGGAATTGCTCGGCAGGACCCGCCCGGATATCTATGACCCGGAGCTTTCGGCGTACACGATCGATCTCACACTCGCGCTCGCCGAGCGCCTCGGCACACGCCTGGCGTACTGCTCGCTCACGGACTACGTCCAACACAAGGTCCCTCCAGGAAACCCATTGGCCAACTCGTTCTACGCGGGACTCGACGAGCGCCTCGGCCGGATGCTCGAGGATGGCTGGCGGGTCGGCATGGTCGCCGACCACGGGATGAACGCCAAGATACGAGCCGATGGCAGCCCCAACGTTCAGTATCTCAGCGACGCGCTCACTGCGGGGGGATGCACAGACGCCAGGGTGATCCTGCCGATCACCGACCCCTACATCGCCCATCACGGAGCGCTGGGATCACTCGCCTACATCTACGTCAGATCGGAGTCCATCGGTGAAGCTCGCGCGATCCTGGCCGCGCAGGCCGGTGTAGAGGCGATTATCGACCGCGACGCCGCGGCGATTGCGTTTGGGTTGCCCGCCGATCGGATCGGGGATCTCGTCGTCTGCGCGGACGCCGCAACCGCACTCGGCAAGTCCGAGGAGGATCACGACCTGTCAGCGCTCGGGGGCACGCTACGCAGCCACGGTGGCCTGCGGGAGATCGAGGTGCCAATGGTCATCTGTCACCCCCTACCCGAGGAGCTTCCGACGCACGGCCTGCACAACGCCGACCTGTTCTCTTTGCTTCTCAGCAAGACCCCGAGCATGAGCCACCCGTCCGCCCCAAGTGTTCTCTCGGGAGGCACACCAGACCCTGAATGCCCGTTCTGTGGTGCCCGCCTGGATGAGGCTTCGGCCACGATCCTCGATCAGGACGAGCACACGATCTCACTCTTGCACCCACAGCCGGCAACCGACGGACACGCGCTCGTTGTGCCCCGCCGCCATGCCCAAGACCTGTATGAGATACCTCCTGAAGACCTCGCCGCCACGATCCGTGCGGCACAGCGAATGGCCGTGAAGCTACGCGACCGCCTGGGCGCCGAAGGCGTGAACCTGCTCAACGCTTGCCGCCCCGCGGGGTGGCAGACCATCTTTCACTTCCACATCCACGTAGTACCCCGCTACAGCGGGGACGGCCTTCAACCACCCTGGACACCACACCCAGGCGACCAGAGCAAGATCGAGTCACTCGCCACGATCATCCGCGGCCAATGAACAAGGCCGAAGGACAGAGCGCCGCGGCGGCTGAGCAGCATCAAGGCGGCTATTGTCGGCCGCCGCACTTCGGCCCGTGCGTTCCGGTGAGTCAGAGGGCGACGTGAGGTACTAGGCTGACGCCCCATGAGCGCTCACCCCAACCCGCCGGTAGAGATCGTGCGCCTGCCCCCGGAGCGCCTGGATGAGCTGGAGCCGCTGTGGAGCGCCCTCTACGAGCACCATCAATCGCTGACGCCACACCTTGCCTCACGCGCACGGCCATCGAACGATGCTTGGCGCGATCACATCGCGCTCGAGCGCCAGTGGCTCGCCGAGGAGCCCGGCAGCTTCGTACTCGGCGCCGAGCTGAACGGCCGACTGGTCGGCTACGCATTCGTGCGGATCGTCGCCGAGAAGCTCGCCGTCTCCTGGACGATCTCCAGCCCCTACGCCGACCTCACGGTGCTCTCCGTGTTGCCCGAGCTGCGAAGCCGCGGCATCGGAGCGATGCTCATGGACGCCGCCAATGCCGAGTTGCGGCGCCAGGATATACGCGACCTCGCCATCACCGTGATCACAACCAACACCGACGCCGAACGACTCTACAAGCGCAGGGGCGCGACGCCGTACACAACCCTCCTGCTCCAGCAGGTGCCCGCAGGCTCGGAATCGACGACGCCGGCGAAGCCGACCGGCTGAGACATGCTCCCAGACACAATGGAGCTACGAGACCTGATGCGTGCCGACTGGCCGCAGATGTTGGCATTGAACCTCGCGTCGGTGCGGGAGCTCAGCCCACTCGACGAGCAGCGAGTGGAATGGATCATGTCGCTGACGCACCGCGGCCTGGTGGTTGAGGACGAAGGGGAAATGGCCGCGTTTGCGCTGGCGATAGCTCCCGGCACCCCTTACGACAGCCAGAACTATCGCTGGTTCGCTAGGCGATTTGGGCGGTTCCTGTACCTCGACCGGATCGTGGTAGCCGCTCAGTTCAGGCGACGCGGGATCGCAACGCGACTCTACGATGCGATGGAGGCCGCAGCCGACTCCTTCGACCGCATGGTGTGTGACGTCAACATCCTTCCCCCCAACCAAGCCTCGCTCGCATTCCACACCGCCCGCGGATATCGTGAGGTCGGCCGTCTCAGACACGGCCCGGAGAAGACCGTGGCGTTGCTGAGCAACGAACTCCACCCGGACACCGGCGAGAAGGACTTCCCCTGAAAGATTGCTCGATGGAGCGAGGGGCAGTGGGAGTCGCATTTGCCGGGAGTGGGCGCGGCGGCTTGCACTGGCCCCGGCGCGGCGGTCCCACGTTGGCACAGCCGCTTTGAGAAGACCTTGCGCGACCCGCTCCAGGTCCACGCGGGCAGTGCGATCGATGATCAGCTGGCACACCCCCTCGGCGCTGCCCGCCCAGCCTGACCTGGGGTCCTCTCTCGGAACCCCGCCCACGCCCTTATCGCCGACCAGACGCTTATCCGCCTGACGACGCTTACGTCTGGCCACAAGCAGTCGTGCGAGCCTGGCGTAACCGGGTGGATTCCAGGCAGGGGTGACGGCTTCCTGATTAGAAAGCTTGGGCTTCCTGTTTGGTAAGCTCCTAATGTGGGCGACGATGCAATGTAGCGCGGCTGGTGGGCTACCACCAGCGGGCGCACTTCGCACGGGGCGTTCCGCCGACACTACGGCGTCTCACCGCTCGGTCTTCCGGACCGCGATAGGCTCGCTTGCCGTGGACTGGTGTAAGTCGTCATGCCAAGTACACCGACGCTGACTCAGCGCTGGGGCGACGCTTGGTTGTCGTGCAGGAGCAGGTGCGCGCCGCGCTCGACCGGAGCACACCTGGTTCCGTGCGGGCCATCAGCGGTGCGCCGGGCAGGGACACGAGTGCCGACTGCTCGCCCCACCTCTACCCTTTACTAACCCGGAACGTGCGATAAGCGTGTGAGAATGGCTGCGCGTGGCTGTTTGACGGGTCGCGGCTTGTTGATCGGTGATTTGGCTGGGCGGTGTGGTCTGTGGCGCGTTCTTGGGGGAGTTGGGGTAGCCGTGATTGTGGCCGGGTGGCCGGGTGGTCTTCTGGGTGGTGGTGGGGGGCTGGCGGCTAATTGTCAGCCGGTGGCGGCGTGAAGCGTTTTGAGTTTCTGGAACGCGGCGAGGAGCTCGGTGGCCCATGGCCATGTGTCTTGGAGGTGGAGCTTCGCGCGGCGGCCGGAGAACGCGAGCCGCCCGGCGACGTGTAGTAGCCGGTAGCGCAGCCGCTTGGGCTCGGCTTTGGCGAGGTCTCCGTCGAGGGCGAGCGCTTGGGTCCAGACGATCAGGTCGTGCGCGAGCATCACGATCTCCAGCCACACCTCGTTGAGCGCGAACTCTTTGAACGGGAACTTGGATAGGCCGGTGTCCTTGTCGTCACGGATACGGTCCTCGACGTGCGCGTGCTGGCGGTGACGGCACTCCAAGACGGCGATCTCGGGGTCGGGTTGGTCGGTGAGGATCGCTTGGAAGCGGTACCCGTCGTGGTCGGTGAACGACAGCTGAGCTCCGGGATGCGGACGCTCACGCCGCACGATCAACCTGGAGCCCTCGGGCCACGCCGACAGGTCGACCATGCCGGTGATCTCGCAGACCTCGCCGTTCTTGCGGGCCGAGCCGTCTTGGTCGAGCGCCGCGATCCATGCGTCCTTGGGGATTGTGAGGATCGCGCCGCGAACCTTCTCGGTCAGCTCGTAGCCGATCGAGAAGCGCATCCGTGCCTCCCGGCAGTAGTCAACGAGACCATGCGTAGCGCCGGCAGTGTCCGCGCGCACCAAGATCTCCAGAGCCTCCACGTACCGGGAGGGGATCTGTGCCAGCGCCAAGTCCAGCGCCGCGACATGGTCATTCGCGGTGTTCGAGCCGGCGTTCCCTGGGCGCAAGAGGCCACCGAGCGCCTCCCTGGTCTCGTCCAGGTAGACCTGCAGCGGGTGAAACCCATAACCGCCCTTGTAGTTCCCGGCCGCTTTCTCCTTCTCCGAATGCGCGGTGATCAGCGTCGCGTCAATATCGAGCGTCAATCGCTCAGGCGCGCCGTGCAGCTCCCAGAACCGCTCCCGCGCACACGCGTGCGCGACACGCAGGGCATCCAGCAGCCCCGGCGTAGAAGCGACCCGGTCGATCATCCGAAACGCTGTCGAGTCCGACGCCACCGCCCCGAACAACGCGTCCTGCTCGCGGACCACCCCGAGGTCCGAGACGCACTCGCCGCCGTCGACAAGCATCACCGCGAGATCGCGGAATACCCTGCCCGGGTCATGGCCGCGACGCCGCTGCTTGACCGCAGCCAGCTCCCGCGAGAGCGCCGCCGTGAGCCCCACCTTCTCAGCGACCTGCGCCACGAGCGCCGTACCCGCATGCGATACCAAGCCCGCTCCGTCCGACGTGACTTCTACGGTTACCGGGCGTCCATCACGCATCACCTTCAAGGTGACCTCCAAGCTCGGGATCAAGGACCTTCGACAAGCCCAAGGATCCCCGCACAACCGGACGTTTCCGCGCCCCCGCTCACCCCGGGGGCGCGGTCGTTACTGCACGCTCCGGGCTAA
>JBEKYV010000411.1:0-3620 GCA_049510515.1 Solirubrobacteraceae bacterium
ACCAGCACGTCGGCGCCGGGTCGCGATCGCACACCTCGGCTCTGATGATGCGCTCTTCCTCGGTCTCCCGCACCAGGCGGCGCGTCACCTCGGGGAAGTCGCGCAGGTCCTCGCACAGCATCTCGCGCACCCCGTCCACGGGGTCGGAGCTGCCTTCCGGTGCGCCCTTCATCAGGCCCCAGTAGATCCGGTTGGCGCCGACGGGGAACATCACGAACTGCCGGCCCATGCCGAGGTAGGTGCGCGAGGTGTCCGCCGGCAGCGTGTCAGGGCTCATCTCGACGATTGAGCGCCAGCTGGTGAAGCCCGAGTAGCGCGGCGGCGGGTCGGACGCTCCATACACATGCCTGCGGGCCACCGATTTGCCGCCGTCGGCGCCGATCAGCAGCGCGCCCCGCTCGGTGTGGCCGTCGGCGAAGGTCGCAATGACCCCATCGGCGTCCTGGTCGACCGCGACGCACTCCGCGCCCAGGCGCAGCACGCCCGGCGGGAGGGCGTCGACCAGCGCCAGCTGGACGTCGGCGCGCAGCAAGCTGATCGTCGGCGTCCCATACTCGTCGGCGACCTCTCCCTGCGGGAAGCTGAACAGCAGCCTGCCGTGGATGTCGCGGATCTCCTGGCTGCGCAGCTCCGTGCCGGCCGCCTCGATCCGGTCGCCGATCCCGAGCTTCTGCAGGGCGCGCAGCGCGTTGCTCTGTACTCCCAATCCGGCACCAGCCTTGCCGAGCTCCTCCGCTCGCTCGAACAGGCGCACCTCGATCCCGATCCGCGTCAGCGCGATTGCCGCGGTCAGCCCCGCCGGCCCGGCGCCGATGATCAGCGCGCGTTGGCTGCCATGATCGGCTCCCGTCTCAGGCTCCATCCGCCGCCCCTGCCTCCAGGCGCTCCTTGATGACCTGCATCTGCACCTTGGTGTTCTTGTTCATGTACTCCTCGGCGTGCTCGTCGTCGGCGGGCGCCTCGGGCTTCATCGAGAAGTCCTGCACCCATCGCATGTTGGTGCCCTCGCCGGCCTGCTCGAAGTACCACTCGATGTTCATGTACTGAAACGGGCCGGTCTCGATCCGCTTGGACTTCGAGCTGTGCGTCGCCGGGTCTGCCGTCCGCTCCGAGGTCCAGCTCCACACCTGCCCGTCGTAGTCGGGGTCGGGGTGGGTGGTGAGCTTGAAGCGGACCGTGTCGCCGTCCTGCTCCAGCACCTCCGCGGCGGCGTACTCGCTGAACAGGGTCGGCCAGCTCTCGATGTCCATCATCCGCTCCCACACGTACTCCAGTGGCGCTTGGATGACGACTGAGTTGTCGGTGTGTGCGGCCATGGCGGCTACTCCTCCTCGGCGAGGCGCTTGTTTACATAGTCGATCGCCTCGCCCACGCTGTGGATCTCCTCGGCGTCCTCGTCTGAGATCCTGAACCCGTAGTCCTGCTGCATGGCCAGCTGGATCTCCATGAACGCGAGCGAGTCGAGGCCCATGTCCTCGAAGGTTGCCTCACGGTCGTCGATCACGTCGGCCTCGGGGAGGCCCACGCGATCCACGAGGATCCGCTTGAGATCATCGAATTCGAACTTCGTCTGCTCGGGCAATGCCGTCTCCTTCAGGTTGCGGTTGGTTGATCGACAGGGATGCCGGTTTTCAGATCGACAGGGTGTCGTGTTTCAGATTGGTAGGTGCGCCGGTCTTCGGATCGACAGGTGTGCTGAGCGCCTGCAACGCCGGCAGCTGCTCCAGCGCCGCGCGGCGCCCGGCGGCGAGGAACAGGTCGGCGAGGTGGAAGTCTCGCCAATGCGCCGGTCCGAAGCGTGGCGTAATCGTCACGTCCGCCAGTTCGGCGTGCCGGGCGCTGGTCTCCAGCTGGCTGAGATCCATCACCTCAAGCAGCGTGTCGAGCATTCCGCCGCGCGATTTGCGCTCGCGGGCGGGCTCCAGCTCGGGCTGCTCCGGCCACTCTGGGAGCACCTCGGCGCCGTTCAGGTTGACTGAGACGGCGAGGTCGGCTCCGTCTTCGAACACGGCGCCGGTCGGCACGGGCACGAGCGCCAGGCCGTCGACCAGGCGGTGCCCGTCGCGCTCGTAGGGGGGGAACACTCCGGCCAGCGCCGTGGCGGCCAGCAGCGCCTTCCACACTGGCCCCTCGCGCAGCGGCGCTGGGGCGCGGTCGGTGAGATCGACGGTCATCACCGCCAGTGGTATCAGGGTGTCCGCGAACGAGCGCTCCGCGGTGCTCTCGCGCATCAGCCTGCTCATCGCCTCCAGGCCGGAGGAGCCGCCGCTGCCGCCCATCGAGGTCTTGAACAGCTCCCCAACATTTTCGCCGTCGAAGGCGCTACGCATGGTGGCGTCGATCGCGGCGGCGTCCATCCCCAGCGCCAGGTAAGTGCCGACGATCGCGCCGATGCTGCTGCCCGACACATAATCCACCACGTAGCCGGCCTCCTCCAGCACCTGCAGTGCGCCCACGTGGGCATACCCCTTCGCGCCGCCGGCGCCCAGCGCGAGGCCCAGCTTCGTGCGGGTGAGGTGACGCGCCAGCCACGCCTCATCGGCGAGCGGCATCGCGACGCTGCTCGGGGGGAGCGGCGCGGCGCCGTTCACGGCGGCGGGGATGGCTGCGGGGTCCGCCCGCGGGCAGGTGCGCACCAGGCGGATCGGCGCGCCCGCCGGCCACATGCGGCCCGCCGCCCGCGCCTCCTCGCCGATCAACACCGCCTCCACCTGCGCACCTCTGCCGTCGGAGCCCCGCGCGAGTGCGCCCAACCGCTCCGCGTCGCGGGCCGAGCCGACCAGCGCGACTACGCGATCGACTTCGTCGAGCAGCAATCCCATCGTCTCGGGGTCGAGCTCGCCCGGCAGCAGTACCGTCGCGTGCTCGTCGGTGAGGTCATCGGCGGTGGTCAGCGTCCCGGCGAACGACAGCCGCCGGTCCAGCCAGATGACGGGACGGGGGCTCACGCGCTTGGCGAGCTCGGCCACGCGCGTCGCCGTTGCGGCCAGCGCTGGGCTGCTGAGGAGCGCGACCGTCTCGCCCCGCTCGTGCTCGACGCGGCGTGCATTGGCGATCACCAGGCGCTCGCTCTGGATGCGGATCAGGTTGACCAGGATGGCGGGGTAGCGCTGCGCGAGCGCGAGGAAGCGCTCGCCGTCCAGCTCCATCGCCGAGGTGGGGAGGGCAGCGAGGACGGTGGCGGTGCGCGGCTCGCCGGTGACCGCGCCCTGGGCGCCGACCACGTCGCCCTTGCGCTGGCGGGCGACCACCTCGCCGGCGGCGGCGTCGGCGTGCCCGGCGAGGATGTGCACGAGCCCGCCGGTGATCAGCCACAGCCGATCGCTCGCCTCGCCGGCGGTGCAGATCTGTTCGCCGGTGGCGAACTCGCGCGGGCGCATCTGCCTGGCGACGGCGCCCAGCTCCTCGTCGGACAGGCCCACGAACAGCGCGCTGGGGGGGAGGGCGTGGGGCGCGGCGGGTTGCGTCACTGGATCCCCGCCTCTTGGAGGCTGCGCGCCAGCTCGCGCCGATCGGGCTTGCCCGAGGCCAGCAGCGGCAGCTCGGGCAGCACGCTCACGCCGTAGGGCACCTTGTAGCCGGAGATCCCCGCTCGCGCGAAGCTCACGACGTCGCGCCCG
>JBEKYV010000412.1:0-3610 GCA_049510515.1 Solirubrobacteraceae bacterium
ACCGCAGCCGACGTCAAGCAATGTCATGCCTGGACGCAGGCCCAGCTTGCCAAGCGAGAGGTCGATCTTGGCGCCCAGTGATGGGACCAGGATCTGCTCGTCTGAAACGCGGACATTGAGGCCGGAAGTGACGTCTAAGAAACCCCGATCCGCGGGTTGGATATCGAAAGTCTCGCCGGTGCCGAGCGAATGCACACGCACCGGACACAGGGGACTGGCACATCGGGCGGCTTTCGCCGGCACAGACGGGGGACATGGCCGTGTACCAGCTCTTGGAAAGACTGGAAAAGCGGCTATCCGCGGTCGAACACGCCCTCGGCGCTGTACGCGCGACGGTCATCGACCTGGCGGCACAGATCGATCGATTGTCCGATCAGCGGACGGGTGGTCCAGGCACCGAACGCTCAGGACCAGAAGTCGAACGCGTCCGACTGGATTATGGAGCCGGCGGGCAAATCGCCGAAGGCGACTAGACGCCTGCGCACGCGCTGCACAACGGCGAGGACCGTGCCGAGATGAGGGTCGAGAAGGACATCAGTTTGGAAAGAGCCGTCTGCTGCGCAGACGGTCACCCCTAACCGACCCAGCAGGTCGCGCTGAGGGTCGCACATTTCGAGGCCAGAGAGATGGGCCATGGCGCCGTATAGGGCCGAGCGCGTTCCTGCGGACAGGGGCGCGGTGGCCAGCAAATATGCGTAGGCAAGGAGTAGCACCGACGCGCTCGGCGACGCCGCACCGACAAATCCTAGGTAGCTCCTCAAGGCTGCTGGGAAGGCCTGCGGTCGTTGCGGGAGACGGCGAACACGGCCGTACGTCAGACGCGGTCCAGCCAGCGGTATAAAGCCAAACGTGCCCTGCCGAAGATTGAGTGTCGCAGCCGCTGGATCGGCAAGCAAGACGCGCGAACGAGAGGCGAGCCAGTTCCTCCGGTCACGGGGCCTCGCGAAGCTTGTCGGCCCGTAGGGCGACTCCAAAATGCTGGCGCCGGAGCTAGGAAATACCGTGACATCGTAGTCAGTCGTGTGGAACAGCACGAATGGATGGCTGGCTCCCGCGTTGTACACTGCCGCCGCACGCTGCACGTCCCGGAACCGCAAGCGGCTCCCGCCGGACGCGCCACTGAATCGGGTAAGCGCCTGAGAGGCTGCTTTGGTGACGCGCCGCTGCGCGGCGTCCGGTGTGCTCCGGCGGCCAGGCGCAGTGACAGATGGCTTTACGGGCGCGCCTGTCCCCGAGCCGCACCCGGCGACAGCCGCGACGATCGCTGCGCCCACGATACAGCCGACCAACGGTCCCGCGCGGTGTGTTCGCGCCGCGGGCTGCTTACGCCGTGCACTAACTCGGGGGCCGAGCGATGCAGGACGAGCGAGCGACGGCAGGCGCTGTCTAAGGAGCGCGACCGGCCAATAGTCGCCGGCGCGAAAGCGGGCGAGCCGAATAGGGGTGAGCCCCACGTGGAGACGGCACACTTGCACATGCCTTTCGCTCGAGGTTGAGATGGCACTCGGTCGTAAAGCGGGCGGCGCGCACATCACGGAGGACGTGTCGCGCCGCCTCACTCCCACGCACCTACCGTTCGGTTATTTGAACTGCGGCTGCCCGCTACAATTGTTGTACGTGTCGCTCGACAGCCAATACGACGAGATGCTGTCGTTCGCGCCAGACCCGTCCTGGTACCAGGTGTTGCCAGCGAGGTTGCTGTATTCCCAGCCCCCGCCGCCACCGATACACGAGTAACGACTTGAGGATGGATAGTCGGCGGCTACGAACGAGGCATTGTTGCGTCGGTTCCAGATACTGCTGATCGTATCGTTGTACGCATCACCAATGTACGCAAACCCACTGTTAGAGCCGGTAAGAGTGAGTACGTACCCACCGTACCCCGAGTTTGCCCAGAGGCATAGCGCGAGAGTGGGACATTGGCTCAGGGCCAGCGGGATCGTGGCCGGATCGGGGCCGGTCGCTTGGAACGGCGGTTGGACGGTGCCCGGCGGAAGTGCGGTGACCGTCGACGGGGCGCCGGAGGACGCGAACGCGACCGACGACATACTGGCGACGGCAATTGTGGCTCCGACACCAACGCAAAGCGCCAAGAGCAGATGACGACTGCGAGTCATATGTACCTCCCAGGTGGAGAAGTCTCCGCCGTCCGCTGCCGCTGCCGGAGAGGCGGAGTGGATTGCAACGAGGCCCACCGTATGGCGAGGTGCGGAGATGTCAACGCTTTGCGAAATATCGACAGCTGTGCAACCGTGGGGTAATGGTTTGGATGGAGCGCCGGCGGCGCCGGAGGTTCGCGCAGGCTTGTGGTAGCCGTGACTGCTGCCAGCCCGCGGAGCCGCGCTCCCTCAATGCTCCCGCGACGCTCCGCTCAGCTTCTCATCGCACAGTAGGCGGCGCATACCGCGTCGAGGTCGCCGTCAGCGCGCGATCCGGCGCGGCTGGACCGAGAGGTGGTCGTCGCCGACCTTTCGCACCGCGGCGTAGTCGCGCTCGCGAAAGACAGTGCGGTGAGCCTTGCGCATGCCGGTGATCACAGCGATGGCCGGCCGCGCGAGGCCGCGTTTGCGCATCTCCGCCGGGTCGGCGGTCTCGAGGATGCAGAACAGCCGGAACTGCTCACGCCCAGGCCCGGTCACACGGATCTCGTAGTAGCCGCCCATGGAGCCGTGCATTGCTTCCCACTTGCCGCCGCCTGAGAACGACGGCGGCGGCGCGGCAGCGACGGCATCGAGGACCGCGAGGATCGTGCCCCGGATCTTGGCGGGACAGCCGTCGAGAAAGTCGGCTGCGGGAACGTCGCCGCTCTGGGTCTCGTAGAAGATGACATCCCACGCCACGTCCGTCCGAGGCTATCGACGCGCTCGGCGTCCGAGCAACCGCTACGCCGGCACGCGCGTTGCCCGACGGCTCGACCTTGTCGGTTCGCGGGCGGTGATCTCGACGCGTGCGCCGAGTTCGTCGGCGATCGAAACGATCAGCGGAAGTTCGGGCCGGGCGGCCTGAGCGGTGAACAGCCGCCGAATGCTGGAGGGGTTGCGCCCGATGCGTCGTGCGAGCTCCGCCTTCGAGATCCCGGCATCGACGCGCAGCTGGTCGAGCGAGTGGATCACCGCGTCGATCTGCTCGATCTCGCGGCGCTCGCGCTCGTAATGAGCACGCGTCTCAGGATCGTTGAGCCACGCCGCTTTACGGCGTTCGTAGTAGTCAGCCTTACCCTGCGGCATCGTTACATGCACCTTTCAGGCGTTGCTCATGCGATACATCGCAGCGTACCATAGACGCAACGCTCCGGCGCTCCTGCCGCTCCAGTCCAGCCATCCCGCGACAACATCGTGACAACATCCGAACATTCCAGGGCGTCAAATCAGTCCGCAGAACCCCGCAATTTGGACATATTGGACGGCTGCGGACGCATCTACACGACCCTGATTCGGTTCAGGTCCGTGTGGAGGTAACTCTGTGGAGGTTCGAGTCCTCTCATCCGCATCGCGAAGGGCGCGCGTCCCCGCGCGAGAAGCGCCCAACGCCGGCTTCAGGTGCGGTAGACGCGCTCGACATAGTCGCTGAGCATCCGCTGGGCGCTGAACTGCGCGGCCAGCGAACGCAG
>JBEKYV010000413.1:0-3594 GCA_049510515.1 Solirubrobacteraceae bacterium
TGCTCTTCGCCAACGCAGGCATACCGAACCCCCATCATCGCTGAACAGGACAGCGACAACTTCGGCAACCACCACAACACCCCTTCAACAATCCACGAACTTCACGGATGGACCACTAGAGTCTCGTTTGCCGTCATCGCAATCATAGAATACCAGGAAAGATTGCCTATTCGAGGCTATTTGCGGTTAGCGCAAATATGGAGATCTAGGAATAACGACCTTGCCCAAAGGCCCGGACGACGAACGCGGCCCCGTGGGTGGGGTCGGGCGCGTAGTGCCGGTAGATCTCGGTGGTCTTCGCGTCGGCGTGGCCCATCCACTCCTGGATCGCGCGCAGCGGAGCGCCCGCGGCGGCTATCTGCGTACCGAAGGTATGGCGCAGCTCGTGAAAGGCGATCTCGCGCACGCCCGCGCGTGCGAGCGCGCCCTTGAAGCGCTTGCGCATCTTGGAGGGGTCGAGCACGTGGCCGGTCTCGGGATGGCCGAACACGAGGTCCCCGTCGTCGCCGTAGCGCGAGCGCTGGTGCAGCGCTCGAGTTCGCGGGCGAGCCGCGCGGCCATCGGGACCGAGCGGCCTTCGTGGGACTTGGGAGTGTCCATCCGCCCGCGCGTAAAGTTGTCTGCGACGCGGACGCGCCCGACCTGCCAGTCGATGTCCAGCCACTTCAGCGCCAGCAGCTCACCCTGGCGCAGGCCGGTGAGCGCAGCGGCCAAATACAGCGTCCGCTCGACGGTGCCGAGAGTGTCCTCGGGCACGGCGTCGATCAACTCGTCCAGCTCCGCCGGCTGTAGGAAGCGGACGCGCTGATGCGGAGAGCGGTTCTTCTTCGGGCGGTCCACGTGAGCCACCGGGTTGCTCTGTGCCCACCCCCGCTTGATCGCGAATGAGAAGATGCCGTGCAGGAAGTTCAGGTGGTTCTGGACGGTCTTCGAGGACAGACCCTCCTCGCGCTTGCGCTTGAGGTATCGCGCGACGTGCGCCGGGTCGATCGGCCGCTCGCCGAAGAACGGCACGAGATGTCGGCGCAGGTGCCCTCGGTAGTCCTGGATCGTGGAGTGCTTGCGCCCCATGACGTGCTCCAGGTGATCGACGTAGGCGCCTCGGCGGTCGTAGCTCCGGGCCTTGGCCACCACCTCGCTCATCACCCGCGGCGGTTGAGCCTCGTCGGTCAGGTCGGCGGCGATCGTAAGCGGCGTGGGCCCCACCGAGGCGATCCGCTTAGCGAAGCGCTCCAGTCGCTGCGCGCGGCGAGCGACGAGAGCAACGGTGGCGCCCTGTTCGGCAAGCGCGAGCGCGGTCGCCTCACCGATGCCACTGGAGGCACCCGTGACCACACGGCGACGGTGCGGTCAGGCGCAAGCGTCAGGCATCGGCGCTCAGTATCCCAACATCCACCGCCAGACTGCTGTGAGTGGGACGCCGGCACGACGCCGTGGCGATCCGCGCCCGGGCAGCGCGACGCGCCGGCCCGCTCAGGAGAGGTCTCGCCAAAATACGAGGCGAGGCTGACCCGCGCCGGAGTAGTCGGCGACTTCCGTGACCGACATGCCGAGCGCGCGGTGAAAGGCAATCGAACCGTGGTTGGTGGGGATCGAGATCGCCTTGAGGGCAGTGGCGCCACGGCGGCGGGCGAGCGTCTCGAACTCGCCGTACAGTCTTCGTCCGAGGCCAGCTCGCCGCGAATCGGCACGCACGCCAACGAGATGCACATAGCCGACTTGAGTCGGCGCGATGAATCCGAAGAGATACGCCGCCACGCCTCCGCTCCCGTCACGCATGACGACGGCCGTATCGCCAAACTCGTGAACGAACATCGGATGATGCCGAGCACGCATATCGCGCTCGCCCCAGTAATCGGCGAGCGTGTCGATGATCGCGTTGTAGTCGGCGGGCGTAGCACGCTCGGGCAGCATCAAAGGCGCTGAATACCACATATTTCCCCGATGCGCCCGGGGCCAGTGCAAACCGCCGCTCCAACGGCGCCGCCCTCTCGGGAACGATGGCTTCAACTCGACGCTGAGCCGGTCGGACTCACTCGGGAAGCACCAGCAGTCGCTCTTCTTGCCGGCGCTCTCGCCCTTTCCACCAGCGCTCGACGAGGAATGGTGGGATCAGCGTCAGGGCAGCGACGATCGCGACTCGCGTCGGCTTATCGAGCCCATCGCCGCTCTGGAGCATGAGTCCCGAGAGCGACCCCAGTGCGCCAGCGGGTGCCGCATAGCGCTTGGGAGCGCCCCCCTTCCCGGATCGCAACAGCGAGCGCCACCACGGCACCGGCTTCTCCCCGAACGGATTCGATGCAAGCCCGCTCACAGGCAAGCATTCTAGGCGAGCTGCACCGCGGATTGTCCGCGCTTCGGCCTTTCTCTGCGACTACTGCATATACTGCATCTCTTTCGTTATCAGCGTCTCGTGTGCTAGCCTGTCTCCATGTCCGCCATAGCCGCCCACCCACGCGCCGATCGAGTTCGCTCGCTTCCGACGCTCTCACAGGCCGCCGGATTCATCGGCCTGGACACAGGTGGCATGAGCCGCGTCGTCCGGGCGCTCGGCGTCGAGCCGCAGCGGTGGGGCCGCCGGGACAAGCACCTGGAGGTCGCCCAGGTGCTTCAGATCGCCAGGGTCGCTCAGCGCGCATCGCTGGAGGAGGTCGCCGGCAGCATTCTGGAGTGGACGGAGGAGAACCACCCGGACGCGCTGACGCAGACGACCGCCCAGATCGATGCGTTCTTCGCCGAGCTTCCTCCGCCGACTGCGACACCCGCCGATGAGTTCGTTGCCGAGCTTCGCGCGGCGCTGCCGCCGCGATGGGCGGACAAGGCCGAGAAGATCTGGCGCGCTCACGCGGGCAGCGTGAAGTAGTCGCCGCGATAGCCCTCCCGTTTGCGACCACGCTTGAAGTCGAAGCTGGCCAGCTCGCCCGCGCTCAGCGCGATACCGCCGTCGAGGACGAGACCGACCCGCCCGGCCCGGATGGTCCTGCGATCGATCGCAGCCATGACGCACATAAGCAGCCAAAGGGCGACGATGTACTCAGCGCGCAGGGCCGGGTTGTCTTCGACGTCCTTGCGCACCGCCGCCGCCGTGATCAGATGGGGCCGCTGCGAGCCGTTGCGCGATCCCGGCTCGAAGTGCCATGCCAGGATCGCGGCCACGCGATTGTCTTCGCGAAGATCGCCGGCGAGAAGTCGGCGACCCTTCTGTCCCTCGGCCATATGCCAAGCCTTCATGGGCTCACTCTGCGCCGGGGGCGGGTAGAGGCGCGCGGCCGTCGCCGCAAGGCGCCAGCGCGCCGGTGCGTTGCTCGCGCCAGTCGGAGACGGCAGCAGATGGTCCCGCTCGATTCGGGTCTCGGGCTCTCCGCCGAGCCGTCCGTGGTGCACCGTCAGGGCGCGCTCCAGGCGCCCGATCAGATCGTCTCGGCTTTCGGCAGGGCTCAAAACGCCGATGCGGTCGACGTCGGGCTCACGACACCCTACTGTTGAGCGCCGCTGAGTTTGGGCATGCTGGTGCCGTTTTGGGTGGGCATCGGTGGGTGGGGTACGAAAGAAGAAGTAAGTGATGGTCGTGGGCACGTCGTTTGCCTGTGGGCA
>JBEKYV010000414.1:0-3592 GCA_049510515.1 Solirubrobacteraceae bacterium
CGTCCTGGGCGTCCTCGCGTACACGCCATGCGATCTCATCGGGTTCGAGGTTCGCGGGCTGTGGGCCGCGGTGTCCGCCATCGGCGGCGGCGTGGGCGAGGGCCTCGATCTCCTCTGGCTCGTAGAAGTCGAGCACCGCCGGCGGGGGCTCGCGGCGCTTGGTCGTTGCTTCCACCGGGTTGGCGGGCAGGCCGTGGGTGTCCTCGCGGCGCCCGTAGTTGAAGATCGCGGAGAGGAGCTGTCGATGCTTGTTGACGGTGCGAGGGGACACTTCGCTCTCATCGAGCTGGCGCAGGAACGCTGATACCTGGCGGGTTGTGATCTTCGCGGCGGGCAGGTCGCCAAACGCTGCCATCACGGGACCGGGGCTCTTGCCTTTCCCGCGCTGGTGCGGCGTCCCCGGCTCGGCGAGCATGTAGCGGTAGTCGCTCAGCGTCGAGGGCTTTGCGCCGCGCTCGCGCTTCAGGTGATCGAGCCACTCCGCCGCCAGTTCCCGGAACGTGACGCCCTGCTCCCGGCGCTCGCGCTCACCCGCCTCGATCGCTCGCTCGCGCTCCTCGTGCTCGGCGATCAGCTCGGCCATTCGCACGGTCGCGCGCTTCTCGTCCAGGAACCCGTCCGGCATCCGCCCGCGTCGTGGGCGCCAGCCCTTGCCGCCCGCTCCGTGTTCCAGCCATGCTGGCCCGACGCGCCGCTTGACCTGCCGGCTGCCACGGCGCCACTTGGCCTCGTACACCGGCCCGTCGCCGCGCTCGACTATGACCAGCGCGCCGGTCGGATAGGTGTGAGTCGAGCCGTCACCTTTTCGCACGATCTATGGAGAGTACCACGCGAGTACCACGCCTCCGCGAGTACCGCTTTCAGTACCGCACGGGCCAGAATCAGCCTTTATAAAGCCACTTTGAGCGATCGTAAACCACTGAAAACACTGGCTTCAGCATCCTCACTCCGGCCTGTCACGCCGGAGGCCGCGGGTTCGAGTCCCGCAATGACCCGCGACCAGCCGGCGAGCGGCGGCTCGCCGCGACCGCTTCTCGTCAGTTGCGCTCGTCACCCAGCTATCGCCTGGACGCCCGCTCGGCTGCGGAAGCGGTAGCGCCGCCTTGTGTACGATTGGCTGCGCATTGGCTCATCCCGACCTTGTGTCGGTGAGGGGTTGCGCGCGTAGGCTGGTGAGGATTCGTAGGGCTTCGGCGTTGCGTGCGTTGCGTGCGCCCCGAACGCGACCTGGGCGGTTGGAAGAGGCACCCCGCCGTCTTGGAGCGGATCAGGTAGTTGGGGACGGTCGAGCACTCGTAGTTTGCGAGATCGCTTCGATGGAGCTCAATGCGGGCGCTTTGGAGTGGGAAGGACGCCACGACTCCCGCGGGCCATCGAGCGGCCCCACGCCCAGCTACAGCGTCGGCAGCGGCATCACAATCAGCTACCCCCGACGGTGCGGGCCGGGGATCCCGAGTAGCGCCAAGCCAATGGTGGGGGTCGGCCGTGCGTTGGGACCGCGCCTGCTTGGTCACGGAGCGAGTGTTTCGCCAGCAGAGCCAAGAGGACCCGCGACGAGAGCAGCGCCGAGGCCTCTCGTCCGGCGGCGGCGCTGGCGTCGCTGAGCCTCTTTGATCACACCCTGGTCGGGTCCCGTCGCACGCGTTGGCGCGACACGGGCTGTCACCAAGCCGGGCTGATACGAGAAGAAGTGGCTTATGGAGCCAGGTATTCGATCAGCCATTGTCCGTTGACCGAGCGGTAGCGATGGCGGTCGTGTAGTCGGTCGTCGCTCTGGCGCCAGAACTCGAATAAGTCGGGGGCCAGGAGGTAGCCGCCCCAGTTCGGTGGGCGAGGGACGACGAGATTCCCGAAACGTGTGGTGGTGGCAGCGAGTCGCTCTTCGAGTACCGTTCGACCTGCGACCACGCTACTTTGCGGCGACGCCCATACGCTGAGCTGGTGCTCGCGGGGGCGAGTCTCCCAGAAGGTGTCGGCCTCGGCTGCGCTTACCCGTCGTACTGCTCCTGTGGCCCGTATCTGGCGGCCGGGCGGCCAGTACCAGACCAGGGCGCCGCAGGGCGTCGCGTCGAGGTGGTGTGCCTTCTGGCTGTCGTAGCTCGTGAAAAACCGAAAGCCCTGCCGGTCGAAGCCTGCGAGGAGGACGATTCGTGCGGCCGGCTCTCCCTCTGGTGAAACCGTAGCCAGGCACATGGCGGCGTCGTTGATTCCTTTCCGCCAAGCGGTGAAGCGCTCGTATGGGTCGCGCAGGGAGGTTTCGGGGTGGCTTGGCAACGGGTCAGGAGGTCGGGCGGTAGGCGATCGCGTCGAGCTCGACGGCCGCGCCGGCGCTCAGCGAGCAGCCGATGGTGACACGCGCCGGGCTGGTGGTTACGAGTTCCGCATAAGCTTGATCCATCTCAAGGAACGTGCTCAGGTCGCTGAGGTACACAGTTACCTTCATTATGTCTTCGAGGGACGCTTCGCAGGCCGCCAGCACCAGGTCGAGGTTGTGTAGTGCCTGGCGGGTCTGACCGGCCGTGCCACCCTCGGCCAGCTGAAAGCTGTCGCCGTCGAGCGATCCCATGACGCCCGAGAGGTAAATATGCCCGTCCGCGAGGACCGCGTGCGAGAAAGACGGCCACCGGAAAACCGCATCGACATTTACACGGGTCGCAGTCACTTTGTAGCTCCGGCTGCTCGCTCGCTCGTTCTCTTGTGGGCAGAATTGCCCCCGAGCGCCTCCCTGATCGGTGCTGTGTCAAAGATGCAGGGTCCCCGCCGTGCCAGAGTGCCATCCAGCTCGAAGCGGTCAAAACCCTCCCACGCCGTCGGCGTGCCTCCGAGCGTCGCCTCGCAGCGGTAGTGGATGAACAACGTCTCACCATTCTTCGCGGCGGCCAGCGGGCGCACTCTCAGGTCGGGGGTCAGCTTCAGCACACCATCCTGAAAGGCCGCGATGGCGTCCCGCCCACGGATCGGCGTGGCCATCCCAACCTGCGTCAACTCGCCATCGTGGGTCCAGAATCCGGCCAGCCGCTCGGCGGTGGGATGCGCCCAAGCGGCGGTGTAGCGGGCCGGGAACGCTCCCACCGCCGGATCGCTGATCGCGCCTGTTTCAAGCTGCACCTGGAGTGTTGGCATCGTGCCTCCTATAGACCGAACGTTCGGTCTATAATACCACCGATGCGCGCGCCGAGAAGAGACGGCCCCAGTACCCAGAGCACGCAGGCTACGGTGGCCAGTGGTACGCCTGGGCGTCCACCCGAAGGCGGGCGTGCGAGGATCGTGCGGAGCGCCCTAGAAGCGTTTGCCGAGCAGGGATACGACGCTACGGGAATCGCGGAGATCGCCCGGCGGGCCGGGGTCGCGAAGTCCGTGATCTACCACCACTACGGCTCGAAGGCCGGCCTGTACCGCGCGGTAATGATGGCCGGGACAAAGGACCTCGTTGCGCACGTAGCTGCCACCCAACCAAACTCTGCCGGCGACTGGCCGTGGCTGCGCGCCGGGGTAACGGCGTACTTCGAGTTCATCCGTGATCGTCCCTCGGTGTGGCGCCTTCTCGTCCGCGACACGCCCGCTGAGCCCGAGCTAGAGGAGATACACGAGC
>JBEKYV010000415.1:0-3581 GCA_049510515.1 Solirubrobacteraceae bacterium
TGGAACGCCGCGCTGGACACGGATGGAATCCTCCAGGATTTCATTCTGCGCCGGGATCTGGGGACGGAGAATTATCAACGTCGTCGTAGCAACGCTGCAGCGGCAAGGAGCAGCCCGCGAGCGTGCAGGTGGTGCGAGGGGGGGTCCAGGGGGGGAGACTGAAAACCTGTGACCGCCTGTGGAGAGCCTGTGCGGGGGGTAAGGCGTGCGTTGCGGGCAGCGTGCCGTGCATGCACGAGCCGCGCAGAAGTTCGCCCGGATGGGGGACTTCGGTACGATCGCCATTCTGCGACGCGATGCAAAGACGAAGGCCCTGGGTCGTAACCAGGGCCTTCCGGGGATCGGCGACAGACCGATGTTCGATCTGTCTCTCACGACCCCGGCTGCAGGGACAACTTCCCGGCGACATCGCGCGGGGACCCGTGGTCGACAGCTTCCGACTGGTGCAATGCGGCCTGTGTAGACTCACGTTTTTCGTATGCAGCAAGTGCGACCGTGGGCAGAGCTACTGCGGGGATACCTGCGGTGATACGGCGCATCAGCGAGCCCAGCGGGCGGCCCGCCTGCGTCACCAGAGCTCGCCCGAGGGACGGCTCGATCATCGCGATCGCAACCGGGACTACCGTGCCCGGCGGCGACAGCGCGTGATGGATATGGGTTCCGAGAAGTTGTCCTTGTCCGCCACGGTGTGCTCGCGACCGGAGGCATCGACGTCAAGTGGTGACGCCAGCGCCTCGGGATCGCCGGAGTTCACCGATGGACGAGCTTGTGATGACCATCAATGCCACATCGCGGGAAACGCGACTGCTGCTGACCCACGGCCCCGACGAGATGATGAAGGCCCGCCTGCGAGCGGTGTCGACGCCGGCGCATCGGTTCGCGGCACCGATGCTGTGCGAGGCCATGGCGCTGTGGCACGACCAGAGGGTCCGTGCTGTCGTTTCTGCGGAGTCCGAGGACGTCTTGTTCGCTTTGGGTTTGTGCGACGGCCTCGGCATCGCGCGGGCAACGCTGCACTACGT
This sequence comes from Solirubrobacteraceae bacterium, assembly GCA_049510515.1. Taxonomy (GTDB): domain Bacteria; phylum Actinomycetota; class Thermoleophilia; order Solirubrobacterales; family Solirubrobacteraceae; genus Palsa-744. The sequence goes on from JBEKYV010000415.1 coordinate 1,023, forward strand.
GGTCGAGCCCCTTTTCATGGCGGACCCTCCCCGCCGCGGACAACGCCTCCCGGGCCTGGGTGACTTCCGCGGCGAGCATCGCCTGCGGAGGAGCATGGGACGATGACCATCGACCAGGCCACGGAGGCCGAGATTCGCCGCCTCCACTTCGCCGAGCATTGGAGAGTGGGCACCATCGTTGCGCAGCTTGGAGTCCATCATGAGGTCGTCGAGCGCGTGCTCCACCTCGGAAAGAAGGCCGCATCGCCACCTCCCTCCTCGCCTGCGGAGCAGGTGCCATCGCCAGTACGTGGCTATGAAACCTTCATCCTGGAGACGCTCACGCGCTACCCCAAGCTGCGTTCCACGCGTCTCTATGACATGCTGCGAGAACGCGGCTACACGGGTGGCGTTCGCTCCGTGCGACGGCACGTCCAACAGGTTCGTCCGGCACCTACCACGGAGGCCTACCTTCGCGTCGAGCCGCTCATCGCGGAGCAGGCGCAGATCGACTGGGCCTATGTCGGTAAGCTGAGCTTTCCAGGCGGCTCGCGCCAACTTTGGGCGTTCGTCATGGTCCTGGCCTACTCCCGCGCCCTGTGGGCGGAGCTCGTGCTCGACCTCACCGCCATCTCGCTCCGGCGCTCCCTGGTCCGCGCGTCCGAGTATTTTCAGGGGACAACCCGACAATGGCTCTTTGACAATCCAAAGATCGTTGTGCTGGAGCGCCACGGAGATGCCGTGCGCTTCCACGCCGAGCTGCTTGCCTTGGCAGGTCAACTCTGCGTGGCCCCTCGCCTGTGCGGCGTACGAAAACCTCAAGAAAAGGGAAAGGTGGAGCGAGCCATCCGCTTCCTGCGCGACCGCTTCCTTGCTGGACGCACGATCCGTGACGTGGATCGCGGCAACACCGACTTGCGGCGCTTTCTCGATGACATCGCCAACGTTCGCCCGCACCCGCGGTGGCCGGACCGGCGTGTCGACGAGGTGCTCGCCGACGAAAGACCACACCTCTTGTCCTTGCCCAATCCACTCCCCTCGACGGACCTCATTCAGCCCGTCGTAGTCGACAAGACGGCCTTCGTACACTTCGACACCAATGTCTACTCCGTGCCTTTGCTGTACGCCAACAAGACACTCACGCTCGTCGCCAGTGACACTTCCCTACGGATCTGCAACGGTGCGGAGGAGGTCGCACGGCACGACCGGCACTGGGGGAAACACCAGAGGATCGAGGCCGCTTCGCATCGCGCGGCGTTGCTGGAGCACAAGCGAGCGGCCCGCGAAGCGAAGGGCCGCGACCGACTCTTAACCGAGATCCCAGGCTTCCACCTGCTGATCGAGCGTTGGGTTGAAGCCGGTCGCAACATCAACTTCACCACCGCCAAGGTCGTGCAGCTCCTCGACCTCTACGGCGTCGACATCCTCGGTGCCGCGGCACGCGAGGCTATCGCCCGCGATACCTACGACCCCGGCGCACTCGCCGTACTGTGTGAGGACCGCCGACGTGCCGCCAACACTCCCGTTCCTGTCGACATTGACCTCGGCGCACACATCCCGGACCGAGATGTGATCCCCCACAACCTGGAGACCTACGATGCCCAACCACGACGTCGCTGACGCCCTTCGTGCCATCGGAGTGCACGTCTCGCGGGAGGCGATCCTTGCGCTCATTGCCCATGCCACCACGGCCCACCTCTCCCCCACGCAAACGTTCGAGGAGTTGGCCCGCATCGCGCAACGTGAGCGTGACCAGCGCAACCTCGCCACCCGCACCAAGGCAGCTGCGCTCGGCACGTTCAAACCGCTTGATCGGTTTGACTGGAACCACCCCCGCGCGATTCCACGAGAGCACATCGAGGACCTCTGCTCCCTCAACTTCGTAACCAAGGGCGAAAACATTCTCCTGCGCGGCCCCAGTGGCGTCGGCAAGACGATGCTTGCCCAAAATCTAGGCCTACTGGCATTGCAGCGAGGCCACACCGTTCGCTTCTCGACCCTCTCCGCAGCCCTTGCCGACCTGATGAAGCAGGAATCCCCTCCCGCTCTCGAGCGGCGGCTCCGAAAGTACACGGCGCCGTCTCTGCTCGTCCTTGATGAGATCGGCTATCTGCCGTGCACTCGCCAGTCCGCCGACCTGCTCTACAACATCATCAGCCGCAGGCACGAACTGCGCTCCCTTATCCTGACCACCAATCTGCCCTTCAAGCAGTGGAGCACGGTGTTCCCCGGCGCCGCCTGCGTATCGGCCATGATTGACCGCTTCGTCCAGCACTGCCACATCGTCGACATCGACGCCGACTCGTGGCGGCAGAAGGAGGCCTCGGCCATGGAGGAGACACGAACCAAGACGCCTCCCGACACCACCCAGTCTGCGGCGACCCCTCGCACCAACAACCGCTGACCCATCCCAGTCCTGCGCCGGACCGCGGTGTCAGATTTCTGCGGTAACACCCGTCAATTCCGCGCGGATCGCCGAGGTCAGATCTCGGCGACACGCCGGGTCAGATTTCTGCGGTTCTTGTGGGCCGTCTACACCCCAAAAAGGCCCTAATGATATCGACTGGAATTCTCAGCTTG
>JBEKYV010000416.1:0-3575 GCA_049510515.1 Solirubrobacteraceae bacterium
ACCGCCTCCGAGGCGCCGTGGCCCAGCACCGCCGCCGCCTGCTCGCGCACCAGCTCCAGCACGATCCGCCCCCACTCCTCCGCGGGCGCGCCCGCCAGCCGCGCCGCCAGCAGCCCCTCCGTCACTGCCGCGCCGCCGCCCGCGCCCGCCGCGCGCATCCTCGCGACCTCCGGCAGCTCGCTCAGCACCGCGGGCAGCTCGGCGGGGTTGACGCCCGCCAGCAGCTGCTCCCACTCGATGTCCGCCACCACCAGGTGCGGCTCGCCGCGCTCCAGCGCCTGTGCCATCGCCTCCAGCGCCGGGGCAGGCGGCAGCTCGCGCACGCCGCCGCCGCGCAGCCGCTCGCCCACCGTGTCCGCCATCCCCTCGCCGGCCCAGGCGCCCCAGCCGAGCGAGCTGGCGGCCAGGCCACGGTCGCGGCGCTGCTCGGCGAGCGCGTCCAGGTAGGCGTTGCCTGCCGCGTACGCGCCCTGCCCGGCGTTGCCGAGCGTGCCCGCGATCGAGGAGAACAGCACGAATGCGTCGAGGTCGAGGTCGGCCGTCAGCTCGTGCAGATTCCACGCCGCGTCCACCTTCGCGCGCAGCACGCCCTCCAGGCGCTCGGCGCTCAGCCCCTCGATCAGCCCGTCGTCGAGCACGCCGGCCACGTGGAAGACGCCGGTGAGGGGGTGCTCCGCGGGGACCTCGGCGAGCAGCCGCTGCAGCTGCGCGCGGTCGGCCGCGTCACAGCCGACGATGCTCACCTTCGCGCCCAGCTCCTGCAGCTCCTCGCGCAGCTCCGCGGCGCCCGGCGCCTCCGGGCCGCGGCGGCTGCTCAGCAGCAGGTGCTCGGCGCCGCGCTGCGCCAGCCAGCGCGCGAGGTGCCCGCCGAGCGCGCCGGTCGCGCCCGTCACCAGCACCGTGCCCGTCGGGGCGTATGCCTCGGGTGCGGCGCTTGTGCCCAGCGGGGCGGGTTGCAGGCGGCTTGCGAACAGGCCGCCGGTGCGTATCGCCAGCTCGTGCTCGCGGCCGGCGCCCGAGCTGGCGCCCGCGTGTATGCCCGAGCCGGCGTGCGCGCCAGTGCCCGAGCCGGCGATCGCCGCACACAGCCGCCCAAGCGCGCGCTCGTCGGGCTCTGTGGGCAGATCGACGAGGCCGCCCCACCGTTGCGGCTCCTCCAGCGCGAACACCCGGCCCAGGCCCCACACCAGCGCAGCGGCCGGCGCCTTCAGGGGATCGCCGGGGCCAATCGACACCGCGCCGCGCGTCACGCACCAAAGCGGCGCCGTCACCCCGGCCTTGCCGAGCGCCTGCATCAGCGCCAGCGTCTCCACCGCGCCGCCGCGCTGCTCGCCGCTCTCGACCTCGGCCCGCTGCTCGCGGTGGCCACCGGCCGCCAGCAGCGAAAGCACGCCACTTATCTCCGACTCAGCCAGCTCCCCGAGATCGACAGTCTCCCGATCGACCTCCACCACCACGGCCCGCGCCCCATGCGACGCAAGCGCCTCGGTGACGGCCGCGGTCAGGTGCTCGTCCGAGCTGGCGTCCTCCCCGACGGCCACCAACCAGGTGCCGCTGAGCACCCCCGCCGCGCGCTCGCCGAGCGGTGTCCACCGCAGCCGGTAGCGCCAGCGCTCGCCGCCGAAGCCGGGCCCCTGCTCGGCCTGCAGCCAGTAGCGCTCGCGCTGGAAGGCGTACAGCGGCAAGCCCACGCGCTGGGCGCCGGAGCCATCGAACGCCCGGGGCCAGGCCACAGCGGTGCCCCGCACCCAAAGCTCGCCCACTCCCGTGAGCAGCGCGCGTGCCTCATCCTGGCCGGGGCGGAGCGTCGGCGACGCGAGGACCGGCACGGGCATAGCAGCCGCCTGCGACCCGCCTCGCTCGCCATGCTCCACACCCGGCGCCTGGTCGGCGCACTCCTCGACCATCGCGCTCAACACGCCGCTCGGGCCCAGCTCCAGGAAGCTCCTGACGCCCTCGCCCAGCAGCGAGGCGGCGCCGTCGGCGAAGCGGACGGGCTCGCGCACGTGCCGCACCCAGTAGGCGGCGGTGCACAACTCTCCTTTTGCTGCCAAACCACCGGACAGGTTGGAAACCAGCGGGATCCGCGGCTCGGAGAATGCGACCGTCGCCGCGACCTGCGCAAACTCCTCAAGCATCCCCTCCATCCGCGGAGAGTGGAAGGCGTGGCTGACCCGCAGCCGCTTGGCTCTGGCACCCCGCTGCTCCCACGTCTCGACCAGCTCCGCCACCGCCTCGTCGTCGCCGGAGATCACCACCGAGCCGGGCGCGTTGACCGCCGCCAGCGCCACCCGGCTCTCCCAATCGTCGAGCGCCGCAAACGACTCCAGCACCTCCGCCTCCGGCGCGCCGATCGCCGCCATCGCGCCGCCCTCCGGCAGCACCCCCATCAGCCGCCCCCGGGCCGCCACCAGGCGGCAGGCGTCCTCCAGCGAGAAGACCCCGGCCACGTACGCCGCCGCCAGCTCCCCCACAGAGTGGCCGATCAGGTAGTCGGGGCGCACGCCCCACTCCTCCATCAACCTGTACAGCGCCACCTCCAAGGCGAACAGCGCCGGCTGCGCCAGCTGCGTTTGGTCGAGCTCAATCTGGGCCGACTCCGTCCGGTCCGGCCCAGGCTCGGACGACTCCTTCTGATCCAGCTCAGATTCCCCGGCGCCGAAGACGACCTCGCGCAGCGGACGCTCCAGGTGGGGGTCGAGCTGGGCGCAGACCTCCTCGAACGCCGCCGCGAACACCGGGAATGCCTTGTGCAAATCGCGGCCCATACCAAAGCGCTGAGCACCCTGGCCGGTGAACAGGAACGCCAGCTTGCCGGGGACGGCAGCCTCACCGCCGCCGATCACACCCGCCGACTGCCCGCCGAGGGCCAGCGCCTCAAGCGCATCGAGCAGCTCCTCGCGATCGCCGCCGAGCACGACCGCTCGGTCCTCCAGCGTCGATCGGCCCGCCAGCGAGAGCCCCACGTCCGCGCCGGGGAGATCGGGATGCTCGACGAGGTGTCCCCGCAGTCGCGCGGCCTGCGCACGCAGCGCCGCCGTGCCCCTCCCCGAGAGCACCCACGGCGTCGATGCCTCGTCCAGCGCCCGATCCGCGACGGCAGCCGGCGGCGCCTCGCCGTCGACGCTGCCGGGCTGGTCCTCGATCGGCGGCGCCTCCTCGATGATCACGTGCGCGTTGGTGCCGGAGATCCCGAACGAGGAGACGGCCGCCCGGCGCGGCTCCTCGCCACGCGGCCAGACGACCTCCTCGGTGAGCAGTGAGACCGCCCCGGATGACCAATCGACCTCGCCACTCGGCGCATCGACGTGCAGCGTGCGCGGCAGCAGGCCGTGGCGCAGCGCCATCACCATCTTGATCACGCCCGCGGCGCCGGCGGCGGCCTGGGTGTGGCCGATGTTGGACTTGATCGAGCCCAACCACAGCGGCCGCCGCGCGTCGCGCTCGCGACCGTAGGTGTCGAGCAGCGCCTGCGCCTCGATCGGGTCGCCGAGCGTGGTGCCGGTGCCATGCCCCTCGACCGCGTCGACCTGCTCGGCGCGCAGGCCCGCGCTCTGCAGCGCCTGGGCGATCAA
>JBEKYV010000417.1:0-3566 GCA_049510515.1 Solirubrobacteraceae bacterium
AGAGCGCACGAGCATGTCGAGGGCCCGGAGCCGTGTGAGGCGTGCCGGCGCTATGTCCGTGGGCTGCGCCGCCTGGCAGCGGTGCTGCCGCCGCTGCTGCCGCCCGGTCTGCTGGACGGGCACGACGCGGGTGGTGTGTTGGTTCGCCTCGCCGAGTGGCTCGGCGGCGGGCATGCCGCGGGGTCCGCAGCTCTGCAGGGCGCGGGTGCAGCGGGTGGTGCGGGTGCGGGCGGCGTACTCGGCTTCGCAGTCGGCCGCGGTACTACGAGCAAGGTGCTGATTGCCGGGATAGCTGTGCTATCGATCGCCGGGGCCACGGTTATCGCCACCCACCGCACGATCGCACCGGCACACGCTCACAGGGCGCCGCCGAACGCGACGCATCTGATCACGCCGAGCTTTGGGTTGGCCAGCAACGGCGGTACCTTCGCGTGGTCTACCGTGGTACGACACCGGAGCGCCGACACCACGAGCCGGCAGCAACTCGTGCGGCTGGCAGCGCGATCCCCAGTGCGTCGGCGGCGGCGGCCTGCCGCGCCGGAAGAGCCACTCGAGTTCAGCTTTGAAACACCGGCAGCCGAGCAGACACCGGCGCAGGCACCCGCTACGGCGGTCCGCGAAGTGCCGCGCTCGATCGCCCACTCGCCTGCCCCGCGCAAGGCCAGCAGCGAAAACGAAGCCAGCGAGTTCGGCTTCGAACCATAGGCAGCGAACCACCCGAGTTCTAAAGTCCCAGCGTCGGCGACGGGGGGCAGGCCGCTTGTCGTCTACTCGCTGCTTGTAACTTGGCCGGGGTATGGACACGGGAGGGGAGCACCGCGATTTCACTGGCCGCGTGCCTGATGGTTGGCGTCGCCCGCATAACGCTCGCGACACGGGCGGCGGCGCGCCCGGCGAGGTCGGCGATCTGCCGCTGCGCAACTCGGGGTCGATGCTGAACCATTTCGGCCAGCAGTTGGGGTGGCACGCCCGGACGGTCGAGGTCAACGAGCAGCTCGATCAGCGTCTGGCGTGTCTTGATCGCGAGGAGTGGCTTGGCATCAGGGGGCTGCCCGTTGGCTCGGTGAAGCCACCGATCCCGTTCGTGCTGTTCGGCCCTGCGGGTGCTTTCATTTTGCAGGCGAGCCACGGCTACTGGATAGATCAGGATGTCGTGTTGATGAGCTGTGCCGCTGGGGCGTTGGGCGCCGCGATCCGCGACTACCCGGACCCTGTTCGGCCGTGCATCGTGATCCTTGACGGCGTAACCCAGGAACGCCAGCACTTCACCGGGGCGGGTGCTGGTCCGTGCTGGGTCGTCAGCGACGGGCGGCTTTTGCCCTGGCTCTTGCGGTTCCACGACCACGGCTTCTCGCGGGGCGATATCGCGCGCCTGCGCGCCCTGGCCGACCCGGCACGATTCAGGGAGACTGAGCGCACGATCGTCCCGGCCGGCAGCGGCCATCCTGGCGGCACCAGACCCGAGGACTACTACTTCCCCGGTTGAGCAGGTGCCTGCAGGGGCGCCCGGGGTGCCGCGAGAGCGAGCAGGAGCACCGCAGTCGTGGCGGCCGGCGGGCCGCGCCAAAGCGCTCATCCTCGCGGGCGCGGCGGCCACCGCTCGATCCGGCGGGCGGGCAGCGGCCGCACCGCCGCGGGCGCTCTCGCCGCCTGTGACCCACGACAGCACGGTCGGCGACGGGGCGGGGGCGGCGCGCGCGGAAACGTTCGTTCGAATAGGGACTGCCGACCGGGGCTCCCTGGAGCCGGGAATAAAAAAATTAAATCTGTGCCAGGGGAAACGCCGACTGCGCTCGATTTCTCTCCAGACCGTATCTGGAGGGACCTATGCTCGATCGCAGTCAGGCGACAAATCTATTCTCAGAGCACGCGCAGGAAGCGGACGAGCTTGCCGGCGCAGCGGACGCTGCCGTGGAGCGCCCCGCCGCCAGCCCCGACGTTGATTCGGCGCAGGCGCAGCGTGACGCTTCGCCTTCCGCCACGGCTTCCCCCCGCGCGCGCCCGCGTCGCCCCCGCCCCAGCGGCGGTGGGCGCCGCGGCACCGCGCGCCCAACGCGACCTGTAGCGGCACGCGGGCCCGTCCTTTCATTTCCCGGTGTCCCGCTGCGCCTGCCTGGCTGGGCTCGGCGAGCACGCCTGTTTCTGCCGGCTGCGTTGCTGCTGCTGCTGATCTTGGTGATAGACCCGGCGGGCTGTGGCCGCCAGGTAACACACACAGGCACACCGGCATCATTGGTGCCAGCCGTTTCGCCGTTGCGCACCCACTCGCCCGCGGGCGGGCAGCGCGTGAAGCGCGCCGCGCCGCCATGTCTAGTGCCGCGCACGCACCCGCTTGTGCCGGCGCCGGCTGTGAGCACCGCGCCCGCAAGCGTACGAGCGCAGAGAGGTGACGGCGCTCCCGCGCCCGCTGTGCCTGCGGCAGCGCCGGTGGCGCCTACCGCAGCGTCCCCTGAGCAGGCTGTCCCTGTCCCAGTTTCATCACCTGCCGCCCCGGACTCCGGCAGTCCCCCGCCTGATGAAGAGGCCGGTGAAGAGTTCGGATTCGAGCGCTGAACCGCGCTCGTGTCTCACACACGACACGGAGGTAAAGAAACAATGCGAGAGAATTGGCCTGCGGCACGGCGGAAGCTGCGTCAGGCGGTTTGGGTGTTACTGCTTGAGGTGGCGATGTTCGCCGATGTGAAGGCGGTGGCGGCGTACCCTTATCTGTTCAAGTCGGACCTGGGTATCCCCGATAGCTCGAAGGTAGAAGGGGTCGACAAGTTCGCGGCGTTTATGGCGTCGCTGTCGGAACCGTTGGTGATTGCGCTCGCGGCTGTCGCGCCGCTCGCGCTGCTCTTTGGCGCTGGGGCGCTGATGCTTGGCAACCGGCGGGCGCTGGGGATTATCGCGGGCACGGTCGGCGCTTTGGCGTTGGCCGCCTCAGCAACGGGATTGGTGAATTAGGAGCCCGGTTGTTCCGCCAGCTTGACATTCTCACCCCGGCGGGGTCTGCCTCACGACGGGAGGGCGCCCGGTCACACCGGGCGCACCTCGCCGTCGCTGGGGTCGCAGCGGGTGCTTTGGGGCTCGTTGTGATGCTGGTTGGTGCCGCGCCGGCGCAGGCGAAGCTACCCATCGTGGGGGAAATCCCGGTCGTCGGGGAAGCCGTCGAAGGGATCGGCAGCGTCGGGGAAGCCGTCCTGAACCCCGCCGAAGCGGTACTTAAGGGATTCGTTCACCTGCTGCAGGCGATCTTCGGCGGGTTCGAGGCGCATCTCATCACCGAAGTCATCTCGGGTCTGCTGGCGATCCCGAACTTCGACACCGGGCATGTCGCCGGGCTTGAGCAGGACGGCTTCGAGCGGCTGGAGTTCAACCACCACGTCACAGCTTCGCTAGCGGGCCGCCGCCACGTCAAAGAGGTCATCTGGAGGCGGGTCGCGGCCGGATCGAACGTCATGCCCACCTAGGAGCGCGGGTCGCTATTGAGGGTCGGCGGGGGTGGGGGGTGAAGTTCGGCGCTGGTGGCGCGGGTCTCGGGTCGGTGAGCGCCGGTTCGGGGCACGGCCGGGCCGTTGGGTACT
>JBEKYV010000418.1:0-3562 GCA_049510515.1 Solirubrobacteraceae bacterium
CGCGGTCGCGATCCTCGCGCTTCTGTCGTCCGTAGCGCGGCATGGTCTTCTGGCCGCGCTTTCTTGCCAGTAGACGCCCCACCTGTTCGAGTGCCGCCCAGGTCGAATCCTCCGAAGTCTCGTCCTGGTCTCGGCGCTTGTCGATCTCCTTGGTCAACAGCTCCAGCATGTCTCGAAGGGCCGCGGCGATCGAGGCGCGGACCCGTCCCGTGTCGATCGGGAAGCCCTCGAACCACAGCGCCACACGGAGAGTGTCGGGTTGCCGCGTCTTCTCCCTCAGGCGCAGCAGTGTTGCGAGCTGGTCGATCGCCTCAGCCGGGTACGTCCACTCAGGGCGCTTCCCGGTCTGGCCCGTACGTTCGGCTTTGGGAAGCAAGCCCTCGTGTCGCCAGTACTCGAGGGTTCTCGCCGTGACCCCCTGGTCTTGGGCCACATCCAGGAGCTCGGCGGTAGTGACCCGCTCAGTACCCTCAGTCAACTCGGTCATATCTTGTACTCCCACTCGCGGCCCCCATAACCTGCAATCTCTCCTCGCTGGCCTATTTTCCTGCTCAGAAGCCATTTTACGCGCTATGCTCTGCGGCGCCAGCGCTTGGTCTGGTATCCATGTAAGCACAGCCAGGAGGCATAATCATGGCACGCGGGGACCACATCTACGTCGACAGGGGCCTCTACGAGCACCACGGCATCGACATCGGCGACGGCACCGTGATCGACTTCTCCGCGGACGACGGCACCAAGAGCAGCGCCACCATCCGACAGGCGACACTCGAGGACTTCGTCGGCGAAGGCGTCGTGCAGACCAGGACGTATGGCGCCCGGCTGGACCCCGAGCAGGCCGTAGCCCGCGCCCGCTCCCAGCTCGGCGCCTCGGGGTATGACCTGTTCGCCAACAACTGCGAGCACTTCGCCACGTGGTGCGTGGCCGGCGAGCACAGCAGCTCCCAGGTCGAGGCGGTCGCGTCCACTGCGGGAGTCGTTGGCGTCGGGGTCGTCGTCCCGCAGGTCGGCGTGGGGATCGTCGCCACCGTCGGCGAGACCACCGCGATGAGCGGGCCAAACCTCATGTCCGGGCTTGCAGCCGTCGGCGGCAGCGTGGTGGGCGGCATCGTGCTGCTGGGGGGCCTCTCCGGACTCCTCGCCAGCGGCACCATGTGCCTTGCGCTTCGCGACAAGCCGATGCTTCCCGATGAGGAGCGCCAGGCGCGGCGCATCGGACGCTATGGGGCGATCGGCGGAGCAGCACTCGGTGTCGGCGTGTCCCTTCACGCCGTGGGCGCCATGGGGGTCGCGGGCTACGGGGGCGCTGGACTCACTTCTGGGCTCGCGGCTCTTGGAGGGGTCCTCGGCGGCGGCATGGCGCAGGGGATCCTGGCGACACTGCTCCTCCCCGCTGTATTCGCCGTGGGAATCGGCTACCTGCTGTATCGCGCGGCACAGTGGCTCCAGCTGCCGCCGCAATCTCGGCCAGCGCTGCCCGGTGGGGGAGTCTGAACCGGAGCACGATCGGGGATGAGATAGAACAGTTTGTGCTATCTTGTCCAGGATGCCTGGGCGTGTCTTCACGGAGCTCGCCGAAATCGCGGGCGAGCAGCACGGCTACGTGACCACCGATGACGCGGCCGCCCACGGGATCGCGCCGATCAACCTGTCGCGGATGGCGCAACGCCGCGTGCTTGAACGCCGAGCCACCGGCGTTTACCGCCTGCCACTGACGCCGCCCGGGCCGCTCGATGCGTATGTCGAGGCGACGCTGTGGCCACAGCGGGGCGTCCGCGGGGTGCTCTCGCACGAAACCGCGCTGGAGCTCTACGAGCTGAGCGACGTAAACCCGGCCAAGATCCATCTCACCCTCCCGGCGGGCTATCGGGTCCGCCGGCAGGTACCGGCCGCGTACCGCCTGCACCATGAGGATCTCGATCCCGCGGCAGTGACGCTGTTCGAAGGGATTCCGATCGTGGCGCCCGCGCACGCGATCCGGCAGGCCGCAGCGGCCCACCTGGGTGACGCGCTACTCGCCCAGGCAATCGACCACGGCGAGCGAAACGGAAGGCTGACCCGCCGGGAGGCGGCGCAGCTGCGCCGCGAGCTGGGCGTGCGACGCGGCGGGGGTATGCGCCGGTGAGCGAGTTCAAACCGCCGCGACGCACGCCGTCCACCCGCAGCCACCTCGAGCGGCTGGTCGACCAGTACGCGCGCGCCCACGGCCTGGCGGCTGAGCGCACGCGGGGGTGGCTGTAGAGGTCGGCCCGCCCGAGGCCGACGAGGTCGAGCTGGTGGCGGTGGCGATCAGCATCAAGGACTTCAAGATCGACGGGCCGCGGCGAGTCGCCTGCCTCTCGCTTCGCTACCAGGTCGCGCAGAAGCTGCACGCTGTAACCGAGCGGCCGCAGGACAGGGAGAACCAGCGCTTCTGGGATCTGATCGACCTGATCCTTCTGCGGGGGCTGATCGAGGACCTTCAACGGGTCGACGACGCCTGCCGTGAGATCTTCGCCAACCGCGGCACCCACCCCCGGCCGCCGCCCCTGCACGTGCCCGAGTCGTGGGCCGAGCCGTTCGCTCGGCCAGCCGCCGAACTCGAGTTCCCGATCACCGATGTGTACGCGGCGGCCGAGGAGGTGCGCGAGTTGATCGCCTCGATCGCCGCAGGGACGCCTATCCGCCGACCGCGGGTCGGGCAGACGTGGCAGCGCGCCGACGGGATCCGGGTGCACATCCAGAACCTGCGCCCTGAGACGGCTGACGTCTCCGAGCTCAACCTCGAGGCCGGTGCGGCGTCGGGGGCTGCGATCAACCCGGCCGGCTTCGACGAGATGGTCCTGATCGATGACCCGGCGCAACCCAACTGGCTGATCGTCATCGAGGCCGAGCATGGCGGGCCAGTGTCTGCCGGTAATAATCACGTCCAGCCCGGACGCTTCAGTCGACTGCCGGCGCTGGCAGCCACGGCCGACGGCGGCAAGTGGGGCGAGCATCGCGAGCAGGCGCTGGCTTGCGAGACCGCCGCGAGCGGTGGAGCGGCGCGTGGCACCGGACTGCCGACCTGCGTACTTTTATATCCAGTCGAGTAGAATATTGCGGCAATGGATTTGAGCCGGCCCTACACGGTGATCTGCCCAAGCTTGGAGGGGCCTGTCCTGGACGTGCTGGCCCACACGACCCGTCCGCTGACCGGCCGCGAGATCGCGCGCCTCGCCAGTCGAGGCTCGGAGCGGGGCGTGCGCCTCGTCCTCCACCGACTGGTCGCCAACGGGCTGGTGAGCGCCCAGGAGGCCGGGTCGGCTTCGCTCTTCGCCCTCAACCGCGAACACGTCGCAGCGGGCATCGTCGAGGGTCTCATGCGGCTGCGAACAGAGCTGATCGAGCGTATCCGCAGGGAGATCGAGGGCTGGCCCAGCCAGCCGGTCCACGTCTCCATCTTCGGTTCCACTGCGCGAGCGGACGGTCACATGGAGAGCGACATCGACCTCCTGATCGTTCGCCCCGAGGATCTCGCCGAAGACGATCCGCAGTGGCGCGAGCAGCTCCACCGGCTGGCCGAGCGAATCGAGCGATGGTC
>JBEKYV010000419.1:0-3553 GCA_049510515.1 Solirubrobacteraceae bacterium
CGTCGATCCAGTGGGCAGCGTCGAGCAGCTCGAGCCCCTCCGCGTTCGACAGCGCGAGCACCCCGCCGCGCTCGATGCGCCGGCGGTCGGCTCGGCTCAGCGCGCCGGTCATCGCCCCCTCCTGCGCCCACATGCCCCACGCCAGCGAGCTGCCCGCCAGGCCGAGCGCGCGGCGGTGGGCGGCGAGCGCGTCGAGGAAGGCGTTGGCGGCCGCGTAGTTGCCCTGGCCAGGCGCGCCGTACACCCCGGCGAGGGAGGAGAACAGCACGAACGCCTGCAGGTGCAGCTCGGCGGTCAGCTCGTGCAGGTGCAACGCGCCCCGCACCTTCGGCGCCAGCACGCGCTCCAGCCGCTCGCCGTCGAGCGCCTCGATCGTGCCGTCGTCGAGCACGCCGGCGGCGTGCACCACCGCGCCGAGCGGCTGCTCCGCGGGCACCGCGGCGAGCAGCTCGGCGAGCTGCGCCCGATCGCTCACGTCGCAGGCGGCCACCGTCACGCGCGCGCCTGCCTCCGCGAGCTCCGCCCGCAGCTCGGCGGCGCCCTCGGCGGCGGCGCCCCGGCGGCTGACGAGCAGCAGGCTACGAACCCCGTGCTCGCGCACCAGGTGGCGGGCCACGAGCGCCCCGAGCCCGCCCGTGCCGCCGGTGATCAGCACCGTGCGGTGGGGATCGATCGCGCCCGGCACCTCCAGCACCAGCTTGCCGGTGTGGCGCGCCTGGCTCAGGAACCGGAGGGCCTCCGGCGCGCGGCGCACGTCCCAGGTCGTGACCGGCAGCGGCGCCAGCACGCCGCGCGCGAACAGCTCCAGCAGCTCGCCCAGCATCTCCCCGATGCGCTCGGGCCCGGCTTCGAGCATGTCGAACGCGCGGTAGTGGACGCCGGGATGCCGAGCGGCCACCTGCTCGGGGTCGCGCACGTCGGTCTTGCCCATCTCGACGAAGCGGCCGCCGCGCGGCAAGAGCTCGAGCGAGGCGTCGACGAACTCCTCCGCCAGGCAGTCGAGCACGACGTCCACGCCCCGGCCGGCGGTGGCGCGCAGGAAGCGGTCCCTGAACTCCAGCGTGCGGGAGGAGGCGATGTGGTCCTCCGCGAAGCCCATCGCTGCGAGCGTCGGCCACTTGCCGGGGCTCGCGGTCGCGAACAGCTCGAGCCCCCAGTGGCGCGCGAGCTGCACCGCCGCCATCCCGACGCCGCCGGTGGCGGCGTGCACCAGCAGGGTCTCGCCGCGCTCCATCCTCGCAAGGTCGCGGAGGCCGTAGTAGGCCGTCAGGAACACGACAGGCACCGACGCGGCCTGCGTGAACGACCACCCATCCGGGATCGGCGCGAGCAGCCGCCGATCGGTCACCGCCAGCGGGCCGAACGCGCCGTCGATCAGCCCCATCACGCGATCGCCCGGCGCGAGGTCGTCCACCCCCGGGCCGACGTCGACCACCACGCCCGCGCCCTCGCTGCCGATCCGCGCGGCGCCGGGGTACATGTCCAGCGCGACCAGCGCGTCGCGGAAGTTCAGGCCCGCGGCGCGCACCGCCACCCGCACCATCCCCTGCCCCAGCGGCTCCTCCACCTCGGGGCACGCAACCAGCGCGAGGTTCTCGAGCGTCCCCCTCCCCGTGAGGTCGAGCCGCCACGCGGGCCCCGTCCCGGGCGCGACCAGCGGGCCGGCCGGCCCCCTCCCGGGCGCGACCAGCGGGGCGCCCGCCCCCACCCTCGCCAGTCGCGGTTCGAGCACCTCGCCCATGCGCACGGCGACCTGCGCCCGCTCCCCGCCGGCCAGCGCGGCGGGCAGCATCTCCCACGACGCCCGCTCGCCGTCGACGTCGACGAGCGCCAGCCGCCCGGGATGCTCGCTCTGCGCCGAGCGCACGAGGCCCCACAGGGCGGAGGCGGCCAACCCGCCAACCGCCTCGCCGGCGCGCGCGGCGACGGCGCCGCGTGTGACCACCGCCAGCCGCGAGCCCGGGTGGCGTTCCTCGGCAAGCCACTCCTGCACCACCGCCAGCACCCGCTGCACCTCGGCGTGAACCCGTGCGGCCAGCTCCTCGCTGCCGCCCGCGGGCGTGGGCTCCGCCACGCAGTCGAGCAACACCAGCGACGGGCTCGCCACTCCCCGCTCGGCCTCCTCGCCCAGCGCGGCCAGGTCCGCGCAGCGCCGCGGCTGCACGCCGAGCTCCTGCAGCGCGGCCGCGACCTCGCCCTCGGGCTCGCCCAGCAGCGCCATCTCCCCGGTCGCGCCGTCGCCCGCCGCCAGCCCCTCCACCGGCTCCCACCGTAGGCAGAACAGCGACTCGCGCTCGGCCCCGCGCGCAGCGCCGAGCTGGGCGATCGACGCCTCGCGCAGCACCAGCGAGCCGACCGCGGCCACGGGCGCGCCGAGCTCGTCCGCGGCCACCAGCGCGATCGAGCGGCGCGCATCGCCGGCGTCGGCCGCGAGCGCGACGCGCAGCTGCGTGGCGCCCGCCGCGTACAGCCGCACGCCCTCCCAGGAGAACGGCAGCCAGGCGCCGCCGTTGTCATGGGAGGGGTCAGGTCCGTCCTCGCCCGGGTGGGCGGCGGCCGATCCCTCCTCGCCGGCTAGCGCGACCTCGCTCGCGTGCAGCGCCGCGTCGAGCAGCGCCGGATGCAGACCGAAGCGATCGGCCGGCAGCTGCTGATCCTCGGGCAGCGCGACCTCGGCGAACACCTCGGCGCCCCGGCGCCACAGACGCCGCAGGCCCTGGAACGCCGGCCCGTACTCCAGGCCCCGCGCCGCCAGCCTGTCGTATACCTCCTCGACCCCGATCGCGACCGCGCCCGCGGGCGGCCACTCCCGCCCGAGCTCGCGCGCGCGCGCCACCGGCGACTCGCTCTCCCCCGGCAGCTGCTCGTCGTCGGCGACCAGTACCCCGCTCGCGTGGCGCACCCACCCCTCCTCGCTGCCCGCCAAACCGTCATCGAGCGCATCCTCGCCGCGCGAGTGGATGCTCACCGCCCGGCGGGTGGGCGGGATCGAATCATCGACCGCGCCCACCACGACCTGCAGCTGCGCCGCGCTCCCCTCGCCCAGCGCCAGCGGCGTCTCGATCGTCAGCTCCCGCAGCGCCCCGCACCCCAGCTGGCCGCCTGCGTACAGCGCCAGCTCGACGAGGGCGGCGCCCGGCAGCAGCACCGTGCCCATCACCGCGTGGTCGGCCAGCCACGGGTGCTCGCGCAGCGACAGGCGCCCCGTGAACAGCAGCCCCTCGCCCGCGGCGAGCGCGACGGCCGCGCCGAGCAGCGGGTGCTCGGCCGGCGCCTGACCGGCCGACACGGGATCGCCCGCGCCGCGCGTGCCCTGCAGCCAGTAGCGCTGGCGCTGGAAGGCGTATGGCGGCAGCGCGACCCGCCGCGCGCCGGCCTCGGCGAACAGGCGCCGCCAGTCGACCGCGATCCCCTGCGCCCACGCCTCGGCGAGCGAGCTCAGGAAACGGCGCGGGCCTCCCTCCTGGCGGCGCAGCGAGCCGACCACGGTGACATCGCCGCCAGCGGCCGCCGGCTCCGCACCCGCGCGCGGCTCGCCCTGCTGCTCGGCCTC
>JBEKYV010000042.1:0-15356 GCA_049510515.1 Solirubrobacteraceae bacterium
ACCCGCTGCTCACGGTCACGCTCGAGCAGGAGGGAGCCGAGCGGGAGCAGGAGGGAGCCGGGCGCAAGCAGGAGGAAACCGAGGGGGAGCAGGAGGGAGCCGGGCGCAAGCAGGAGGGAACCGGGCGTGAACAGATCCACTTCCACCCGGGCGGCCAGGGAGTATGGGTGGCGCGCATGGCTGCCTGCATGGGCGCGGAGCCGGTGCTGTGCGGGTTTCTGGGTGGGGAGAGCGGGGTGTTGCTCGGTGGGCTGCTCGAGCGGCTCGGCGGGCAGCTTCGTCTCGTCGACACCGCATCCGCGAGTGGCTGCTACGTGACCGATCGTCGCTCCGGCGAGCGCCAGCTGCTCGGCATGCGGCTCAGCGACCCACCGTCGCGCCACGAGCTCGACGAGCTCTTCTCGATCACCTGCGCTGAGGCGATGGCCGCCGGCTGGCTTGTGATCACCAACCCGATGCCCGCGGAGGCGCTGCCGTTGGAGGTGTATGGAGATCTGATCGCCGACGTGCGCGCGAGTGGATGTCGCACGCTGGTCGACCTCTCTTCCCCGCGCCTTGACAGCGCCCTGCGCGGCGAGCCCGATTTGGTGAAGCTCAACGACTGGGAGCTCGCGGAGTTCGTGAGCGGCCCTGTGTCCGAGCCCGCGCAGCTGCGCGCCGCGGCGCAGCGCCTGTGCGAGGCGGGCGCGAAGGCTGTGATCGTGACTCGGGGCGAGCTGCCGGGGCTGGTGCTCGCGGGCGAGCGGGCGTGGCAGCTGACGCCGCCCGTTCTCACGCACGGCTTCCGCGAGGGCTGCGGCGACGCGATGATGGGCGCGCTCGCCGCCACCTGGGCGCGCGGGGAGAGCTTCGAGCGCGCGCTCGTGGTGGGCGCCGCGGCGGGCGCGGCCAACTTCCTACGCCACGGGCTGGGCAGCGCCTCCCGTGAGGTGGTGCAGCGGTTCGTGGACAGCGTCGTCCTGGAGCCGCTCACCACCACGGAGACGTGACGCTCGCCTCGCCGCGCAGGATCGCCCGCGGGGCCTGATCGACCATCCACGCGATCTGAGCCGGGGTGCAAACGTTCGCCAGGCGCGCGAAGCCTGCCGCCAGCCGCACCGGGCGGCCCGCGTGCGAGGAGTGGGCGTCGCTGCCGAGCAGGTGCACGAGGCCCCGCTCTGCCAGCGCCAGCACGAGATCCCCCGGGGCGGCGCCGGCGAGGAACTCGGCCGTCCACTGAATCAGGCAGCCGCTACCCACCAGGCCCTCCAGACGCTCCTCGAAGTCAGCCCCGGCGTGCCGCTCCGGGTGGGCGACCACTGCCCGAAACCCGCGTTCGGCGAGCCTCTCCACACACCCCTCCAGACTGCTTGCGAGCGGCCCGGGGGCCGGCTCCAGCAGCACCCATCCGCCGTCCCCGCCAAGCGCCACCAAACGCAGTTGGCTGTCAGTGAGGCCGTCGGCCTCGGTCTGCGCCAGCTCGCCACCCGGGCAGACGCGCACGTCGGTCCCCTGCTCATCCAGGTGTGTTTGCAGCGAGCCCACGCGCTCGGCAATCTCCTCGATGCACACCTTGTGATCGTGGCGGATGTGGGGCGTGGCGCATACAACCGCGATGCCATCCTCTTGGGCTTGGCGGGCCATCGCCAGGCTGTCGTCGAGGTCGAGCGCGCCGTCGTCGAGCTTGGGCAGGATGTGACAGTGCAGGTCGATCACGCCAGGAGAGACTATGTCCTCCGCGAGTTCTTTGGCGGCGTTGTGCGATCGCGACTACAGCGGGATGTTTCAACCTCCACTGCGCCGTGAACTCAGGCGACTCGGTCTCGCTCCGGTCCCTCGACGCGCCGCTTCAGCTCCCCGGGGCGCCCGTTGACGAAGATCGCGCGCGCCGCCGCCTCCACCGGGCCGCGGATCAACATGCCGAGCACACGCCCCGGATCGACGTCGAGGGCGTACGTCGCGCGCGTGCGCCCACCGCCGAGGTCCTCGAGCTCCCACGAGCCCTCCACCGACCTCATGTCCCCCTGCTCCTGGGTCCACGCCAGGCGCCCTGGCCCCTCGTAGCGGAAGCGCACCCGCGCCTTAATGCGCCTCACCTTGAGGTCGTTCTCCGCCTCCACCACCGTCACACGGCCATCGGCGTCGCGCTCGAGCGCGGTCATCGCATCCAGGCCACCCTGCCACTCGGGCGCCGAGACCACGTCCTCGACGACCGCCCACACCTCCTTCAGAGGCGCCTCGATCTCGCTGCTGGCGCTACCGCCCAGGTGCGCCATCACGATCCTTTAGGTCGTAGGGCAATTCATGCAGACTACGACGAAGCGACGTTGACGGCGACGCGCTCGCCCAAAGCAAGCCTCGGCCACGAGCGCCCAGATGCGCTCTTCGAGTCCCTGGTAGCCGGTGAACGAGTCGTGCAGAAAGAATGTGACGATCCCAACGGCGAGGAGCACGAGAGCGCCAGTCAGCACGAGTCGCCCGAGCCGGCTGGGCCAAGCGGAGCGGGCAAATGCGAAGCCTGTCAACAGAAGCGAGACGTGGATGCCGAGGCTCACCCACTCGTGCGCGTAGTGATGCCAGGAGAGCGCGCCCGCGGCTTCACGTGATTTGCACACGGCGCTCACCGTCGGCGCGCAATCCATGTGCAGCCATCCAACCGCAATCGCGCACAGGCCGGCGAGCACGAAGAACGACGGCATCGCCAGCGGCCACGGCCGTGTGCGCAGCGCCGGCACGATCGCGACCGCGAGCGCGATGAAGCCCAATCCCCAGATCCCCACGAAAATCGTGAAGATCCAGGGGTTCGCCGCGCCCTGGCGGCCGAGCTCGCTGATGTACTCGCGCACCTGCGAGTAACCGGGTTCGAGCGCACCGGCGAGCACCCACCCGCCGACGAACACCGCCTGGGCGAGGATCGCTGCCCACGCCAACAGCAACGTCCGCGGGCGCACCGCGTCGGGCAGGGGCGGCCACCCTGCCGGTCGTAGCCAAAGCGCGAGGTTTCGTAGCACGGTCCTTTGGGATGCTAACCCATACTGCTAGTGCTCAGCGTGGCCCGGAGGCCAGCTTTGCGCGCTGAACGCCCGCGGAGATACGCACGACGTCCCAGGCGAGGCCCAGCCGCTCGAGGCCGTCGATCAGCCACCCACCTGGATCCAGCTGCCAGCGGGTGAGACCGTGGTGGGCGGAGGTGGGGAAGGCGTGGTGGTTGTTGTGCCACGCCTCACCAAAGGTCGGAAGCGCCAGCCAGGCGAGGTTGCGCGACTGATCGCCGGTGGGGAAGCGTCGGCGCCCGAAGAAGTGACAGAGAGAGTTGATCGAGAAGGTGGCGTGGTGCAGGAACAGGATGCGAACGGCTCCTCCCCACAGCATGCCGGTGAGGCCGCCGACCAGCGAGCCGGTCAACGCCACTCCAAGCCCGAAGGGGAACGCCAGCCCGATGATCACCCACAGCAGGAAGGTGCGATCGACCGCGCGGATCACGGGGTCGGCGAGCAGATCCTTGGCGTAGCGCTCGGCGCTCGCGCGATCGACGCCGCGGAACATCCAGCCGACGTGGGCATGGTAGAGACCGCCCAGAGCGCCTCGCCAGCCGGCACCGTGATCGGTGTGGGGACTGTGAGGATCGCCGGCAACGTCGCTGAAGCGGTGGTGCTTGCGGTGGGTGGATACCCACTCGATCAGCGGCCCCTCGACCGCCGCCGACCCGGACACGGCAAACAGCGCGCGCAGCGGACGACTGGTCTTGAAGCTGCGGTGGGTGAACAGGCGATGAAAGCCGACGGTGATCCCCACGCCGGTGACGGTGTAGGTGATCGCGAGCACCACGAGGTCCTGCCAATGCAGAGCGCCGCCCCACGCCAGCCAGATCGCGAGGCCCAAGAGAGCGACCGGGACGACGGTTACGACGATGTTGGCGAGGCGATCGACTGCCTCGTGCTCGATGACAATCGTGTCATCGCCGGCAGGTTGCTGCGACACGGCTATCTCCAAACAGACCAGCGTCTGCCCACCCCACGGCGGACAGACGCCAGCGGGGTCTAGACGGCTTGGACGTTGACGGCCTTGGGGCCTTTCTCGCCGGCCTCCGCCTCGTATGTGACCTTCGCGCCCTCGGCGAGCGAGCGATAGCCCTCGCCGACGATCGCGGTGTGATGGACGAACAGGTCCTTGGACTGGTCGTCGGGCGTGATGAACCCGAATCCCTTGTCGTCGCTAAACCACTTGACGGTGCCACTTGCCATTTGCATTTCCTCCTGCGTTGATAGTGCTGCGAACGCGGAAATGCTTTGAGCAAGGCTACGAGCGCTGGCACTGCGATGCTGGGCTGATTGCCCAACCTGATATTGAAACGGTAGCAGATCCGTGGCTGGAGGGCGCGACCGCAAGCAACACCACCACCGGCTCAAATGGTGGGCCGGCAGGCACGGCACCGGCATGACTACGGCCGCCGAGAGAACGGGGCCGACCAACGGAGCTCGGCCGGTGCCAACCGAGCCCGGTTGCGTCCTACCCCGGAGAGCCGGCCGGAGAGTGCAGCACGACCTGCATGATCGTCAGCTTCGGGGTGAAGCCACCCTGATCGCACCTCTTCGCCAGCGAGGAGATCTTGCCGATCAGCTTCACACGGTCGGAGACCTGCTCGTGCAGGCCTGGTAATGAAGCTGCGATCTCGCTCATCGGCCACATATCGGCAACGCCGCTGACCCTCAGAGGTTAGGACCCACCGCGCAGGCCAGCGGCCGAGACGCTCAGTCGGCCTTGCGAGCCGAGGCGATACCGCCCTCGTGATCGAGCGCGCGCACGGCGACATCAACGAAGCCCGCCAAAAGCAGCGCCTCTTGCCACCACTGCACGCGGGTAGGGTGCTCCCAACGGCCCGTCGCGATGCGGGTGGCGTTCCTGGCGATCCGCAGCAGACCGGCGGGCCCGCGATTGAGCATCCGCTTCACGAGCTTGCCGATGACCGCGCGGTCGCGGCGATCGATCACGCTGAGCTGAAACATCATGTCGGCGAACACCAACCGTCCGCCCGGACGCAGCACACGCTCGATCTCCGCCAGCGCGCCTCGCTTGTCCGTATCGGCGAGGTGGTGGAGGCAGTAATTGGAGATGACAACGTCCAGCGAAGCGTCGCCAAACGGCAGCTCCGTGGCATTCTCGACGAGCACCTCGACGTTACCGATTCCCAGCTGTACGAGCTTGCTCTGCAAGTGGTGGCACATCGCCGAGGAGATGTCGAGCGCAGTTACGTGTGCGACTTGCGGGGCCGCCGCCAGCGTGAGCAGCCCGGTCCCTGCGCCAATGTCAAGCACGCGCTCGTCGGGGCGCAAACTCGCAAGGTCGAGGATGGTATCGCGCAGCGCGTGGAACCCCGCTGTGCTCGCCATCTGCTCGAGATTCTCCACGTGCTCATCCCAGTTCTTGGAGCGCATCCAGGGCAGGCGCTGCCCGCGTGCTGGAGGGCTCCTCACAACGGGTGTGGGGACGGCGTGCATGTGTGGCGCATTGTCCCGCGCTGGGCGCGCCCACGCATCGGGGTGCCCGCGCGTCGGAGTGGCCAGTGACGATTGTGGTCTGCCCTGTGGGAGCGAGATACGTTCTACATTCCCAGGGTGCCGGTGGTCTCCTCTTAAGAGCGCGTGAGAGTCCTCTAACGACCGTCCCGACTTAGCGTGACCACCCGGCCCCCGCATACGCCCCGACACCGCGAGCCCGCCGCCGCCCGTGGGCCGGCGGCCCACGGGAACACGGCGGGACGCCAGCGGCTGTTTGCCTTCGGAGCGCTGGGGTTCTGCACGGCGGCAGTTGCGCTTGCGCTTGCCATTGCAAGCGACGGCGGCGGGTCTGGGCACCCGCGGGCACACACGCGCTCGCATCCGGCGAGGCGTGTGAGCAACGCCCGCCCGAGCTCCTACGCGGTTGGGCTGCGAGTAGTGCGGTTCGTCGACATCAGCCGCTCGATCGTCCTTGACGGCAAGAGTGAGCCGCGAACGCTGCTCACCGAAGTGCGCTATCCCGCACTCGGGCCGCCAGGCGCAACGGACGTGCACGACGCCCCGGCGGCGCGCGTGGACGGACCGTTTCCGCTTGTCGTGTTCGGGCACGGCTTCGACGTGGCGCCCGCACAGTACGCGCGGCTGCTGCAGTGGTGGGCACACGCCGGCTACGTGGTGGCCGCGCCGGCCTTCCCGGGGGAGAACCCCGCCGCGCCCGGCGGCCCCAATGAGTCGGATCTGGTCAACCAGCCCGGCGACATGCGCTTCGTGATCTCGCGGATGCTCGCCGAAAGCGCCGGCTCAGGGCCGCTCGCTGGGCTCCTCGACCCGTCCCGCATCGCGGTCGCCGGACACTCCGACGGCGGTGACACCGCACTCGCGGTAGCCTACGACTCGCGCTTCCGTGACCCGCGCGTCGGAGCCGCAATCGTCCTCTCCGGAGCCGAGATCCCGGCCGAGGGCGAATTCACGTTCCCTGCCGGCGGTCCGCCGCTGCTGGCGACGCAGGGAACCGCAGACACTGTGAATCTTCCAAGCGCCACCGACGCCTTCTTCGAAGCCGCACATTCACCCAAGTACCTCCTGAGCTTGCTCGGCGCCGAACACCTGCCGCCTTATACCCAGCAGGGTCCGCAGCTGGAAATCGTCGAGCGCGTCACCCGGGCGTTCCTCGACGCCTACCTCTACCACAAGCAGGGGGCACTCGCGCGATTGCGGGGGGATGGCAATGTGCCGGGACGGGCGTCGTTGCAGGCCGATCCGTAGCAACGGTTGTTGCACGGTGGGAGAAGGATTGCAGGCGTTCGCTGGACAAGCGGGCCACGTCACAACCCGACGCAGAGAACGAACCCGCCGGATGCCTCGCGCTCGGAGGCATCCGGCGGTCGCGGCTGGTGGCATGCCCGGGAACGAGTCAGACGGGATCGGGGTGTGCGCCCCCGCGTATTCGGCGCCGCCGGCGACGAGCTTCGCCAACTCCGAGCCGGGATGGTTGCTGACATACCATTCGACGTCCGACTGGTGCAAACCGTCGATCGAGATCAGCAACACGTGAGCGATCGGGCTCTCGTGGTGGCGTCCCCGATCGCCCGATAGATCCGCAAAGCCCACCGCGGCTGGAGCTCCCGCCACGATGACCCCGACAGCAAGCGCGGCCGACCGCGACGGCGCACATGTGCGCCGTCGTACGGCGCGCGCATGCTGGCCGATCTTCGGCCGCTCCGGCCGAAGATCGGTCCGCGCAGGGCCGCATGCGGCCCTGCGTCTGTGCCGTACATGTACGGCACAGCCCCCGGCACATGTGCCGGGGGCCACCCCATCACTGCGCCGGGTGCGCCATACCCGGGTTGCAGATGACCTCCCACAGGTGCCCGTCGAGGTCGCGGAAGTAGCCGGAGTAGATTCCCCACGGGCGCTCGTGCGGCCGGTCGGTGAGCGTCGCGCCGGCGTCCACGGCGCGGGCGAGCACGGCATCGACGTCTGCATGGCCGGCCACCAGGTGGCCGATGCTGAACTCGCCGCTGTGCGCCGGCCCTGGCGCGATGTTGGCATCCTTCGCGAGCTCGCTCCGTGGGTAGAGCATCAGCATCAGCCCGCCGGCGAGCTTGAACATCGCCGCCGCTCCCGCCGGCGTGAGATCATCGCCAGGGTACTGCGTGCCCACCAGCTCGCACGACTCCAGGCCGAGGCCGTCGCGGTAGAACGCCGACGAGCGCTCGAGATCGCCCACGGCGAGTGTGATGACGTCGATGTGCGGCTCCATCCGATGCCTTTCCGGCGGCACCCTCCGCCTCGCTTCGGGTGCCGGTCCAGCTCCAAGCCTGCGACGTAGGATTACATGCCGGCGACCGGCCATCGCACATCATGCGCGCCGCCACGGTCGCTGGGCGGTCGGTCGATCTGCTTCGCGCCGGGCGCAGCCGCGGGAAACGTGACTTCGACGGCCAGCCCGCCCCCGGACCTCGGCCGGGCGGTCAGGGTGGCCCGATGGGCGGCGGCGATCGCATCGACGATCGCGAGTCCCAGCCCGTTCCCGGCGGCGTGGCTGGTGCGGGTTCCGTGAAGACGCTGAAACGGTTGCAGCAGCCGCGGCAGCTCCTCGGGGGGGATCGTTGGACCGCTGTTGGCGACCGCGAGGAATGCGCGCTGGCGATCGGTGCCGGCCCTGATCTCGACGTGTCCCCCGGGGATGTTGTGGCGAATCGCGTTGTCCACCAGGTTGGCGATCAGGCGCTCCAGCAGGCGTGGATCGCCCGTTGCCGGCGCCGGCGCCAGCGTTGTGCGAACGTCGAGGTCGCCGCCCGCTGCCTCCGACTGGCGCGCGCACACAACCTTGGCGGCAATCGCGGCGAGATCGAGCTGCTCCCAGCGCTCCAATCCCGCCTGCCCGCGCGTGAGCGCCAGCAGGCCGTCGATCATCTGCTCGAGGTGCTGCTCGGAGGCCAGCACCCGCTCGTGGGCGGCGCGCAACGAGCCGAAGTCCGCCTCGGGGTCGGCGAGCGCGACCTGGATCAGCGCTCGCTGGCGCGTCAGCGGCGCGCGCAGCTCGTGCGAGGCGTTGGCGACAAACTGGCGCTGCGCTTCGAACGCCGCGTCCAGCCGCCCAAACAGGTCGTCGAGCGTGTCCCCGAGCTCCTTGAGCTCGTCCTGCGGGCCGGCGAATGCCAGGCGCTCGTGCAGGCTGGTGGAGGAAATCCTGCGGGCCGTGCGGGTGATGGTGCGGATCGGGCGCAGCATCCTGCCGGCGACCAGCCAGCCGGCCAGCAGGGCGAACACCGCGACGACCGCCAGGGCGATGCCCGAGTCGACCAGCAGCTGGTGGGAGTCGGCGGCGCGCTGTGCTGCTTGGACGGGCCCCACCTGTGCCAGCTGGTGCACGGCGCCCGTCAGCTGACGCTGGTCCTGTGCCAGCTGATTCTGGGCCTGCGTGATCTGCTGCTGCACCCGTCCCAGCAGATTCGGCACACCCACCACCAGCCGCGGCCGAGCCCGGGTCAGCTCGTACTGAGCCTGTCCCAGCTCCCGCTGAGCCTGTGTCAGCTGATGCGGATGCTCGATCACGACGGATTGGCCCGCAGGCAGAGCTTCTCCAGGCGGAGCCGGAAGCTGGAGATGCTGGATGGCGGCGGTGTGGGGAATCCTCGGCAGGTGAGGCGCCCTGTATTCGGTTGCCCGCTCGAACAGGACGTAGGTGGTGGCGACCAACGCGACGCCGGAGAGGAGGAACAGGCCGCCGTACAGAGCGGTGAGCCGCAGCCGGGCCGTACGGCGCGGCAGTCGCAGCGAGGTGCGTGGTAGCCAGGGGCGCGCGACGCCCATCACACACCTCCGATGCACGAGGGCGGTGCCAGCCAGGGGTTCATGGCGCCCATCACACGCCCCCGATGCGGTAGCCGGCCTTCGCGACGGTCTCGATCACAGGGGGTTCTCCGAGCTTTGCGCGCAGGCGGCTCATCGTGATCCGCACGGCGCCGGTGAACGGGTCGGCGTTCTCATCCCACACGCGTTCCAACAGCTCCTCGGCCGAGACCACCCGGCCCCGGGCGGCCAGCAGCAGCTCCAGTGCCCCGAACTCCTTGGGCGTCAGCTCCAGATCGCGACCGGCGCGCCGCGCGCGGCGCTTGGCCGCATCGAGCACCACGTCGCCGTGCTCCAGCACCGGCGGGATGCTCGGCTGGGCACGGCGGGACAGGGCGCCGATGCGCGCCACCAATACGGGGAAGTCGAACGGCTTTCCCAGGTAGTCGTCCGCTCCGAGCCCCAGCCCGTCGATCAGATCCTCGTTCTCCGCCGCGCCGGTCAGCATCAGCACCCGGCTGCGCCCGCCGGCTGCCACCAGCTTTGCGCACACCTCATCGCCGTGGATACCAGGCAGGTCGCGGTCGAGCACGATCACGTCGTAGTCGTTGACCAGCGCGCGCGTCAAACCGGCTTCGCCGTCAAGCGCCACATCGACCGCCATCCGCGCGTGGCGCAGTCCGGCGGCGACCGTGCCGGCCAGCTCCTCGTCGTCCTCGATCACAAGCACCCGCATCTGTAGCTCCTTCTCGTGAAGGTAGCGCCGCAGTGTTTCGACGCTGTTTCGCCGGCTCCGTCGAACGGGCCGCCGCCTGCCCCGCAGAGCGAAACAGGCACGAAACAGCCGACCGCGTACAACCTGCTTGGGGATACCGCGCAACCCAGAGGCACAACCCGAAGGAGACCAGATGGCGCACCGCATTCACACCAGATTCGCCGCGCCGCGAGCGCGCCTGCCGGCCGCCGCAGCCATCCTCGGCGTCGCGCTGGCGCTCGCCGGCTGCGGGGGCTCCTCCAGCTCCGGCGTCGCCCGCATCTCCTCCGGAAAGGGCGCCTCGCCGGCGGGGCCCGCAAGCGCAAGCACTTCGCCCGAAAGCCCGTCCAACCTCCAGCAGAGGGAACTCGCCTTCGCCAAGTGCATGCGCTCAAACGGGGTGCCCAACTTCCCGGACCCGAGCGCCGGCGGCGGCTTCGCCGTGCGTCGTGGATTCGATCCCCAATCACCCGCGTCCGACGCGGCGCGCGCGAAGTGCGGGCAGCTGCTGCCCCCCGGTCCCGGCTCCGGGCCCCCGCCGTCGAGGCAGACATTGGCGAAGTTTCTGAACATCGCGCAGTGCATGCGCCGGCGCGGCGTTGCCGACTTCCCCGACCCTCGCACCTCGGCCCCGGCCAACCCGCTCGCGTCCGGCATCCGCGAGCTCAGCGACATCGAAGGAGTGATCCTTCTGTTCCCCAACTCGATCGACCAGCAGTCGCCGGTGTTCATGCGAGCGGCAGCGGCGTGCGGGTTCCCGCTGCACAACCACTGACCCGAAGGAGAACCGAATGCGGCCGTCGCACAGCGCCCATCCCAAGAGGCTCGCCCCGCCGCGAGCCCGGCTGCTGACCGCCGCAGTGCTGCTGAGCGGGGCGCTGGTGGCCGGATGCGGGGGCGGCTCGCCAAGCCCGACGAGTGGCGCAGGCACCTCGGCGTCGGCGGCGAGCGCCGTCGAATCGGGAATCGCGTTCTCCAGGTGCATCCGCTCGCACGGGGTGCCGAACTTCCCCGACCCGCAAGTCAGTGCCCAAACAGTCCGGATGGGCTCGCCGAGAACCGTGCGCTCGCCCGCATTCCAGTCCGCTGCGCACTCCTGCCAGCGCCTGCTGCCGAAGGGCCCTCCGGGCCCCGAACCCCCCTCCGGACAGGCGCTGGCGCGGATGCTCACCGTGTCCGACTGCATGCGCAAGCACGGGATCGCGGGGTTCCCCGATCCGACCACCTCGCCGCCATCGAACCCTGCCGGCAACAGCGCGATCATCGGCAGCGGCGGGTACCACCTCGCGATCCCCGACTCGATCGACACCAACTCGTCGGCGTTCGAGCAGGCGGCGGTCGCATGCGACCTGCGGTGAGCGGCCGAAGCCGAAGTGAAGGAGGTCGCGCTCCTCAGCTTCCTTTCAGGTTGGCCTGTCAGCATCGGCTCGTGCGTCTGCTGGTCGTTGATGACGATCCCTCCGTTCGCGAGGCGCTTGAGCTGGTGCTGGATCTCAACGGATTTGGGGTGGCCACGGCCGCGGACGGCGGCGAGGCGATCCGCACGCTCGCGGTGGACCGACCCGATGCGGTGATCCTCGACGTGCTGATGCCGGGGCTGGATGGCCTGGAGGTCTGCCGCCGGATGCGCGCGACCGGCGATCGCACGCCGGTGCTGATGCTGACCGCCCGCGCTGAGGTGTCGGAGCGGGTGGCGGGGCTGGAGGCCGGCGCCGACGACTACCTGGTGAAGCCGTTCGCCAGCGAGGAGCTGATCGCCAGGCTTCGCGCCCTGTTGCGCCGCACCGGCTGGGAGGGCGGCGACGAAACCCTGCGCTTCGACGACCTGGAGCTCGATCCGCTCGCGCACGAAGCGCGCCGCGCGGGGCGTCCGCTCGAGCTGACGCGCACGGAGTTCTTGCTGCTTGAACTGCTCATGCGCCATCCCCGTCAGGTGCTTCCACGGACGAGGATCTTCGAGTGCGTGTGGGGCTACGACTTCGGCCCGGCCTCCAACTCGCTGGAGGTCTATGTCGGCTATCTGCGCCGCAAGACCGAGGCCGGCGGGGAGCCGCGCCTGGTGCACACCGTCCGTGGAGTCGGATACTCCTTGAGGCCCTCGCCGCGATGAGCTTCCGCCGGCGCATGGTGCTGCTGGCGGCCGGCGCGGTGGCCGCGGCGATCGTGATTGCTTCTGTCGTGGTGTACGTCGTGACCGGCAACGAGCTGCGCGGGCAGATCGATGCGAGCCTGCGCCAGAGGCTGACTCCCGGGCCGCAGGCCGTTCAGATTCACACCACCCTCTCCCCGGCCGCCGTTGCGCAGTTGAAGAGGGAAGGCAGATGGCCGCCGGCGGGATTGCCGAGGATCGCCTTGGGCGGTTCGGCGGTGGAAACGACCCGCTCCGGCAGCCGGGGATCGGCGCGCGGCGGCGGGAGCGGCCCCGCCGGTGCAAGCGGCGGGAAGGGATTCGCCCGCGAAAGCGGTGGGGGCTCAGCGCGCGGCGGTGGGAAAGGACTCGCCCGCCAAAGCGGTGTGGAAAGCGTCATCCATGGGGAACCGGTCTCGATCGAAGGCAGCGCCGCGTTCGCGCAGAGCGGCCCTGCCGCGAAGGCGCCACATCTGGGCGTGCCCGTGCGGATGAGTCCTTTCAACAAGCTCGTGCTGCCCGCTCCCAGGCTCGGCGGCGCCACCGGCTACGTCCAGCTGTTCCAGTCCAACGGGCAGGTTTTGCGCTCCGAAGGCAAGGGATCCCCGCTCCCGGTCACCGCCGCCACGCGCGCCGTGGCCGCGGGCCGCCGCAACGCATTCTTCAGCGACGCCACCATTGGCGGTACGCACGTGCGGATCCTCACCGAGCGTGCACCCGAAGGAGGGGTGTGGCAGGTGGCGCTGCCGCTCACCGATGTGGACAGCACGCTCACGCACCTGAAGCTGGTGCTGGCGCTTGTGTGCCTGGGCGGGGTCGCGCTCGCGGCCGCACTCGGGCTGCTGGTCTCGCGGGCGGCGCTGGTGCCCGTGAGACGCTTGACGGGCGCCGCCGAGCGCGTGACGCGCACGCAGGATCTCGGCCACCGCATCCAGGCCGGCGAGGAGGATGAGCTCGGGCGGCTGGCAGGGAGCTTCAACACGATGCTGGCCGCGCTCGAGCGCTCACGGCTAGCGCAGCGCCAGCTCGTCTCCGACGCCTCTCATGAGCTGCGCACGCCGTTGACGAGCGTGCAGGCCAACCTCGACGCGCTGGCGATGGGTGAGGGGCTGTCTGCACCCGAGCGCACTCGCATCCTGGCCGCCGCGCAGGCGCAGCTGCGTGAGCTGACGGTGCTGGTCGGCGATCTGGTCGACCTGTCCAAGACCGAGGTGCAGGAGGTCGAGGTGGAGGACGTGCGCCTGGATCTGGCCGCAGCCGGGGCGATCGAGCGCGCCCGTCTGCATGCGCCGGAGCGCCGCTTTCTGCTCGACGCGGAGCCCTGCTTGGTGCGCGCCGCCCCCGCGCGCCTGGATCGCGCGATCGCCAACCTGCTCGACAACGCGTGCAAATGGAGCCCGCCCGCCTCCGCTCATGCCGGGCCGGCCGGCGAGCCAAGCGACGCATTTGCCGGGCCGGCGTGCAACCCAACCGAGGTGTCTGCCGGGCCGGCCGGCGACCCAATCGAGGTGCGTGTCCGCAACGGTGTTCTGGAGGTCCGCGACCACGGCCCGGGGATCGCCGCGGAGGATCTGCCACGCGTGTTCGACCGCTTCTACCGCGCACCCGACGCCCGGGCGCGACCCGGGTCGGGGCTCGGGCTGGCGATCGTCAGGCAGATGGCCGAGGCTCACGGTGGAGCGGTGCATGCCGCCAACGATCCCGACGGCGGCGCGAGGTTGACGCTCGAGCTGCCCCCGCTGCAGATGACCGGCGCCGAGCTCGCCGCGTCCAAGCAGTCTGCCGCCGCTACTCCCAGCGTCGTTCAGGAAATTCCTCGCTTGCTCTCAGCCAATTCTCAGGTGCGTCCCACATGATGTCTGCTCCGGGTCCGGGGCGGCCGACACACATGATGTCTCCGGGTTCGGGACGGCCGGCATCGCACCTGAAGGAGGCCAGCAGATGACCAGAATGAACCTCAACCTCAGCGTGGTCGTGCTTGCGAGCGTCGCGCTGGCGCTCGCCGGCTGTGGCGGATCCAGCGACCCCGGCGTGGCCAAACTCGCCACCAGCGCCGCCTCCACCACAACCACCGCGGCGGGCGGCGAAACGCCAGGCGGGGGCGGTGGCTCGGCTTCATCCTCCGGCGGCGGCGAACAGCACAGCGAAGCGGCGATCGCCGGTCCCGGCGGCCCGGAAGCGCAGAAGAAGATGGTGGCGTTCGCGCAGTGCATCCGCAGCCACGGGGTTCCCGACTTCCCCGAACCGAGCGAAGGCAAGCTGATCGTCAAAGGCACCTCCAAGAACGGCCTCAACCCCGGCTCGCCGCAGTTCCAGGCGGCGATGAAGGCCTGCCGCTCGCTGGCGCCCGCGCCCACGCTGAGCCCCCAGCAGACCGCCGCGATGCAGGCCCAGGCGCTGAAGTTCTCCGAATGCATGCGCTCGCACGGGGTGCCCAACTTCCCCGACCCGAAGTTCGAAGGCGGCGGCGTGCGGCTGTCGCTCAACAGGAGCTCCGGCTCCGCGAGCTCCGGCTCCACGATCAACCCACAGTCGCCGCAGTTCCAGGCGGCGCAGAAAGCCTGCCAAGGAGACCTGCCCGGCCCCAAGGGCGGTCCGGGGGGAGCAGTCCGGATTGGCCCTGCGGGTCCGTAGATGAGCGTCGCGGAGCGCCGTGGCCGGTGGGCTGCGGGCGTGGGCTCGTTCGTGAGAACGACGAAACCTTGCCGAAACAGCAGATGTCGTAAAAACAGCCGCGTGGACGGTGAGCGTTGAGCGATATCGACCCGCCGAACGCTCGCGTGCGTAGCCGGGTGCTCGCCGGGGCGGGGCTGGTGCTGGTGGTGGTCGTCGTGGTGGCGATCGCCACCGACCCGTTTGCCGGCCCCGCAAAGGCCACCGCCGGCGTCGCCGACAACGCCAGCGCGATCTCGCTGACGGCGGTGAAACAGCAGTCGCTCTCGCAGCAGACACAGGTGAGCGGCACGCTCGGCTACGCCGGCTCCTCGAGCATCCGCTTCAAGACGCGAAGACCCCGGCCGAAGCACGCGACATGGGGCGTCGGGTCCGCTTCGCGCAGGGGATGTGCCGGCACCTGATCGGCGACGAGCTCGCCGACGCCCTCGCCGTCCCGCGTACCCCCTGGCGGCTGGTGGTGCCGCTCATGCAGCGTCTCGTGCGCGGGGCGGAGCTGGTTCGCTCGACCGTCCCGTTCGCGGAC